>CAIZOZ010000408.1 GCA_903934745.1 uncultured cyanobacterium | reverse complement strand
GATTTGGAATAATTGCATTGCTTGGCAAGCTTATTGCTTTGTTTGCTGGGCGCTTGGCTGGGTGCCTCAGCGGTTCGAATCTGCAAACCCTTGACTCCTCTAGCTTCACCGGAATAAAATGCCTCCTAAGGACCATAGCATAACCTTTCACTTCGTTCCTTGTGTCAACATCGAAACCGGCAAGAGAGGAGCGATCACCGCAGGATTCCGGAAACCTGAGCAACTGCAAGGGCGTTCGGTCATTCCTACCTGATCATCCATGCTCCCTGTCGCAAATTGGCACCAACCGTGACAGCTTAGAGGCCTGATTCCGCATCCACGTGGTCTTTGTCGAGAGGCTCCCTATTGACCCGGATCAATCTTCTATCTTTACCCCCCCTATTCTGATCTGAACGCTGCTTTCTCAAGCCGATAAAGACAGCCAGGCTGCACGTCTTACAAGATAAAGTTGGAGACTGATTTGGTGAGACTAGTCTTGATATTATGCTCTGAACAGCCTATTTGACGCTTCCAAAGCCAACGGCGCCGCTGGAGCCGTTTCTCTTTCCCTGGTGTTCAACGACTCGGCGGCCGTACGACACAAGGCTTGACCCGCAACGCAACAGCGTGAAGCACAAGCTGGAACGGAGCAGCCGCAAGGCGGCCACGGGGGATCGGAGCAGACATTCAGCGGCTGGGTCGTAGATCTCAGCAGCCGCGTCGCTCCAGGCCTCTTTTTCCACGCCGAAGCCCAGTCAACCCGTCCATCAGTGTGGGGTGATGCGGCGGCCATGGCCGGCCAGCGGAGCGGCTTGTCGATGACCACCGCTCCGGCCCTGGTCACAGCAGATCACTCCAGAGCCAGCAACCGCCGGTATAGCGCCGCCAGGCGTGGCGCCAGATCGGCCGGTGCAGTGGGCAAGTCCAGTAGCCCGAGCCGTTGCAGGACCCACTCCGGTGGGTCAGGGGGCAGGGGATCGGCAGGCTGGGTACGGGGATCAGGCCTGGCCCGCAACCCTGATGGCCACCAAGGCGGCAGCCCCCCGGCCGCGCTGGTGGCCGCTGGGCTGGCAGCGCGCTGTCGCAGGGCTGTCAACAACGCCTCCCGGTCGCGGCCGTGCCAGGTCAGCAGCAGCCAGGGATCCTCATCGAGCTGCTGGGCAAACACATAAAGCACCGCGGCGATGTGTTTGCAGGGCTCGGCATCGTCCGGGCAGCCGCAGCGCACCTGCAGATCACTCCAGCGGTGCGGGAACAGGGCCACACCCACCTCGGCGAAAGCCGCCTCCAGGTCGGTGGGCAGCTCTCCGGCCAGCAGCCGCGCCGCCCAGCCCAGCCGTGTCGCAAACCCTGCTTCGAGCTGGCGCCACTGGTCCTTGCTGGGGGCCTCGCTGCGGAGGCTCACCCGGTAGGGCGTGGCCCGCGACCCTTGCACCCGGGCCTCCAGCCGGCCCGCCTTCACCACCAGGTCCCGCACCCGCCCGCCACGGGCATAGCGGCGCCCTCGCTCCATCCGCGGTCCCAGCCCATAGCCCTCCAGCACGCTGGTGAAGCGCTGCGACCACCACTGGCTGGCCAGCGGCTCGCCCCGTTGGCGCCGGGTCACAGGGCGCGCCGTCTCGCTCATGGCCGTCCCCCCTGGCCGCGCAGGCGAATCAACTCCCGCAGGTCCTCGGTGGAAAGGCGGCTGAGGGCCTGCTCACCGCTGGCCACGACGCGTTCGGCCAGCTGCCGCTTGCCGGCGATCAAGGCATCAATACCCTCTTCCACCGTGCCACCGCACACCAACTTGTGCACATGCACGCTGCGGCGCTGGCCGAGGCGATGGGCCCGGTCCGTGGCTTGATCTTCCACCGCCGGATTCCACCAGCGGTCGTAGTGGATCACGTGGGAGGCGGCCGTGAGGTTCAGGCCGGTGCCACCGGCCTTCAGCGACAGCAGGAAAATCGGCGGGCCCGCGGCGGTGGCGAAGCGGGCCACCAGGGTGTCGCGTTGGGCCCGGGCCAGGCCGCCATGCAGCCAGAGCGGTTCGCTGCCGCAGCGGCGAGCCAGGTGGGCCGCCAGCCGCTCGCCCCAGGCGGTGTACTGGGTGAACACGAGCACCTTTTCGCCAGCCTCCAGAATGGCGTCAAGCAGGTCTTCGCAGCGGGTCAACTTGCCGGAGCGGCCGGCCAGATCCGTGCCGTCGTCGAGGTAGTGGGCGGGGTGGTTACACACCTGTTTGAGCCGGGTGAGACCAGCCAGCACCAGGCCCTGGCGCGTGATGCCGTCACTGGCCTCGGCCTGCTCCAGCAGCTCGTCGGCCACCGCCTGGTACAGGGTGGCTTGCTCTTGGCTGAGCTGGCAGAACTCGGTCTGCTCGATCTTGCCCGGCAGATCCGGCAGGATCGAGCGATCGCTCTTGAGGCGCCGCAGCAGGAAGGGGGCGGTGAGCCCTCGCAGCTGCTCGGCCACCGCCGTGTCCTGATCCCGTTCAATCGGCAGGGCAAAGCGCTGGCGGAACTGGCCGAGGCTGCCCAGCAGGCCGGGATTGAGCAGGTGCAGCAGGGCCCAGAGTTCATTGAGGCGGTTTTCCACCGGTGTGCCGGTGAGAGCGATGCGGCGTTCAGCGGTGAGGGCAGCGGCGGCCTTGCTCATCGCGGTGTAAGGGTTCTTGAGCTGCTGGGCCTCATCGAACACCAACCGGCCCCAGCGCTGGGCACCGAGCAGGGCGGCGTCGCGGCTGAGCACCCCGTAGCTGCACAGCAGCACACCACCGGAGCCGAGCGCCTGCAGCGCTCGCTTGAGGCCAGTGGCGGTGCGGGGCCGCTCCGGTCCGTGGTGCAGAGCCACGACCAGCCCCGGTGCGAAGCGCTCCAGTTCCCGCTGCCAGTTACCCAGCAGGGTCACCGGCGCCACCACCAGGGTCGGCTGCTCCAGTGGATCGGCCAGCAGGGAGGCGATCAGCTGGGCGGTCTTGCCCAGGCCCATGTCGTCGGCCAGGCAGGCTCCCAGTCCCAGCCGACCCAGGAACACCAGCCAACCAAGTCCCCGCTGCTGGTAGGGCCGCAGCTCACCGGCGAAGGCCTCCGGAGTGGGCAGGGCTACGGCCCGCTGGTGCAGATCCCCCGCCAGCAAGGTTCCCAGCGCACCGCCGTCCTCCACCCCGGCCAGCTCCAGCTCCGGCGGCAATCCCAGTCGCTCGAGGCCGAGGCCGCCGCGCAGCAGCTCGGCGCCGCTGGCTTCGTCCTGCTGGCCCGCCAGGCGCAGCAGGCCGGCGACGGCGGCCGCATCGAGCAGGGTCCACTGACCCCGGAGGCGCACCAGCGGCCGCTTCAGGGCGGCGGCCCGCTGCAGGCTGGCCAGCTCGGCGGCACTGAAGGGCCGATCGCCCAGCACCGCCTGCCACTCAAACCGGAACAGAGCCGAGAGATCCAGACCGGCGCCGCCCCCGGCGGGAGCCGCCCTGCCACCGCGCTTGCCGCGGCCGGACTCCAGCGTGCGGGCCCGCAGGCCGAGGCGCTGCCCCTGACGCAGGCCGCTCGGCAATAACAGGGCGAAGCCGGCATCCCTGAGCAGGGCGGCGCGCTGGGTCACGAGAGTCACCAGGGCCGGCTCATCGAGCTGCAGCGACGCCGGCGCCTGTTGCTCCAGCAGCTGATCCAGTTCGGGAGCCAATCGCACCAGCAGGCCCAGCTGGCCCAGAACCGCCTCGAAGGCACTGGCGGGGAAGGGACTCTCGCCGGCCCAGAAGGAGTCCAGGGGCACCAGCAGGCTGGGATCGCCGATCGGGCGCAGCAACAGCTCCAGAGTCCAGCGGCGGCGGCGGCCATCGGCCGGTTCATGACAACGCAGGCAGAGCTGCAGCTCACCGCTGGCCGCCATTCCCTGGCGCACCCAGGCGCTGATGCTGTCGAACAAGGCGGCTTCGGCGCTGGCAGCGGCGCTGGCTGGCAAGGCGGAATCGACGGCGCCCAGGGCCGACAGCCAGGCCTCCGGCAGCGTCTGGCGTCGCCTGGATCGGGCTGGCTTCGGTTCGTTTGCGGCTGGACGCTGCAGACGCTGACGCACGCAGCGATCCACCGCCTCCGCCAGGGCCTCGCTCAGGCGCAGCTGGCTAGGCAGGTCGTCGGCAGCGAGCAGGGCTTCCAGCCAGGGGCGATCTTCGGCGGCGGGCAGGGGCCACCACTGGGCCCGCAGACAGCCAGTGGCATCCAGCTGCAGGCCAGGCACCACCCGGCCACCTTCCACCAGTACGGCAGCCAGTCGCTCGCAGCGGGAGGTCCAGGCCGCTTCAGCGCCAACCGCCTGGACAACCGATTCGGAGCGGGAGCGGCCCATCGGCCAGAGCTGCGAGGGGGCGAGAGCCAGTGGGTCTGGCAACAGACCTGATTTTCACCCGGCAGCGTGACCTGCCCGCTGTCAACGACGTAGGCGGGTCGGCGGAATCAGGCCCCGGAACTGGGTGGCACTGAGCGCATCCACGGCCGCGGCCATGTCGGCGGCTGTGATCAGCTGCTGCAACTTGACAACAAGGCCCGCGACAACGACAGCCCGGCAAGGTGCAGCAGCAACCTTTTCCTCCGCACCACCCCCTTCCAGCAGGCGTGGGGACTCAGACCTCACGAGAGACAGGCAGGCATCTCGCTCAGTCCGAGCCACCTTCAGTCCGAGCCACCGTCAGTCCGGCAGGCTGATCGTGCCGGCCAAGGGAGCCGCCACCATCAGGATCAGGCTGCGGCTCTCGAGCGGCACGCCCGAAGGCAGCCAGGGTTCAGGACTCTGCGGCAGGTCCTCGCCGGCCGGCAGGGCCGTGTCGATCAATCGCCACCAGCTGGTGGCGGTGGGTGGCAGATCGAAATGCATCGCCTTGTAGAAGGCGTTCATGCCGCACCAGAGCAGCGGCCCATGCTGGGCGTCGTGGAGGCTCCAGGCCAGGCAGTGAGACCAGCTGGCCCAGTCCGGCTTCTGCCGCTCCACCCCATGCCATTCACGCCAGAGCTGGCCCTGTTCGAGATTGCGGCGCTGGGGGGTATCGGGCAGGGGCTGTTCGGGATTGATCAGGCTGGCCAGTTGCTGGCGCAGGGCGATCAGGCGGCGGACGAAATGGCGCAGGGCCAGATCGTGTTCATCGGGTTGCCAATGCATCCAGCCCAGGGGGTTGTTCTGGCACCAGGTGTTGTTGTTGCCTCCCTGGCTGCGTTTCACCTCGTCCCCCATCAACAGCATCGGCACCCCGGGGGCTAGCAGCAGCGAACTGAGCAGATTGCGGATCTGGCGCTCCCGCAGGGCGTTCACCGCCGGATCCGTGGTGGGCCCTTCAACGCCATGGTTCCAGCTGTTGTTGTGGTTATCGCCATCGCGGTCGTTCTCGCCATTGGCCAGGTTGTGCTTGCGGTCGTAGCTGACCAGATCGGCCAACGTGAAGCCGTCGTGGGCGGTGAGGAAGGTGATCGTGCGGCCCATCGGAGCCGCCTGGCCTCCGAACAGATCCGGATTACCCGAAAGCCGCTGGCCGAGGGGCCAGACACTGCGGTCGTCGCCCTTCCAGAAGCGGCGCAGATCATCGCGGAAGCGACCGTTCCAGCTCGCGACCCGCCGGGCCGGGAAGTCCGCCATGCGGTAGAGCCCGCCGCAGTCCCAGGGCTCACTCACCAGCTTGAGATCACTCAACTCCGGGTCGGCCTCCATCGCTTCGAACAGCGGTGGCGCCTCCAGGGGGGCCAGCTCTTCACCGCGGCTGAGGGCGATGCCCAGATCAAAGCGGAAGCCGTCAATGCCCAGCTCCACGGCCCAGCAGCGCAGCGACTCCAGAATCAGGTGCCGCACCAGGGGACGGTTGGCAGCGATGCTGTTGCCGCAGCCACTCACATCCAGATAATCACCGCGGCTGTTCTGGTGGTAATAGAGGGAGTCACCGAAGCCCCGCCAGCTGAGGGTGGGGCCGGCCTGGCTGCCCTCGGTGGTGTGGTTGTACACCACGTCGAGCAACACCTCCAGCCCGGCGCGGTGACAGGCCGCCACCAGCTGGCGCACTTCATGGCGGCCCTGCAACGGATCGGCGCTGACCAGATAGCCCGGATGGGGTGCCATCCAGCTCAGGGGGCTGTAACCCCAGTGGTTCAAGCGACCGGCGGGCGCGTCCTGAGGATCAAAGGCCATCACCGGCAGCAGTTCGATCGCCGTGATCCCCAGCTCCTGCAGAGCCGGCAGCATCTCGATCAGGCCCAGCAGGGTGCCCTGACGGTCTGGACTGACACCGCAGCCGGGACCATGGGTGAAACCGCCGACATGCAGTTCATAAATGACACTTTTCTGCCAGCGATGGCGAGGCCTGGGGGCGCTGGCGAAATCAAAGCGATCCCGCTCGGTCACCACCCCCTTGAGGCAGCTAGCGGTGTTGGGCACGGCCCCGATCGCCGCTCCCCGTTGGTAGACCTCCCAGCCGGCGATCGCCCTGGCGCAGGGGTCGAGCAGCACCTTGGAAGGATTGAAGCCGTGGCTGCCGCTCTGCAGGGGACCAAAGGCCCGGTAGCCATAGCAGCAGCCGATGCCGACGCCTTCCACCTCCACATGCCAGTGGTCGCCGGAACGGTGCTGCAGATCCAGTTCAATCACCTGCTCCGGTTCGCTGGCCTGACCATCCGCGAACAGCAACAGATCAAGCCGGGTGGCCAGGGGGGCGACGACGGAAAAATTGACGCCGGTGGCGGTGGGCGAGGCCCCCAGTGGCCAGGGGTGTCCGATCCGGATCGGCGACACGAGGCACGGGAGAGATTTCGCTCACGCTAAACCCGCGGCCCGACCCTGGCGGCGTGGGGAGGACGGCGGCCGCTGGCTGGGTTCAATGGGGGGATCTCGAAGGAATCGCCGTGACCGGCTTGGCCATTGAGGAAGGACGCCCCCCCCAGAGCGTGCAGGCGGGGCTGTGGCTGTTTGCGCCCAACCGCGATACCCAGGGGGGGAGCGCCTGGTTGTGCGAAGTGGGCGCCGGAGATCTGCTGATTGATCTGCCGGCGTTCACCCAGGCCAATCTGGAGATGCTGCAGGAGCGTTGCCGCCACCGCGGCGGCTGGATCGTGCTCACCGGTCGCGATGGTCATGGGCGCTGCCGGCGCTGGCAGGAGGCGCTGGGTTGGCCGGTGCTGGTTCAGGAACAGGAGGCCTATCTGCTGCCCGGTGTGGCTTTGCTCACCACATTTGCCACGGAGTGGAACCTGTTCGAAGGAGTGCGCCTGCTGTGGACACCGGGACCGAGCCCCGGGGCCTGCGTCGTGCACGTGCGCCTTGCCGCCAAGGCCAACGCCATGGGGGCCAGCAGCGCGGCTGAAGACGCGCCGATCGACGGGCTGTTCTGCGGCCGGCTGCTGGTGCCGCTGGCACCCCAGCGCCTGGCTCCCCTGCGGCGGCGCAGCTGTTTTCACTGGCCCCGCCAGCTTCGCAGCGTCGAAAAGCTGCGCCAATGGCTGCCCGCTGGCTCCCCTGACTGGATCGCCAGTGGCGCCGGACTGGGGGCGCTGCAGGGGGAGAAACTCGTGGCTGCAGGGGCGGGTCAACTGGCCGCTCTGGATCTGGTTCAGGCCCTCCAGGAGCCCGATCCCGGCTTGTCAAGCTGACCGGATCACGGGCCTGCGGAGGGTGGTTTTGGCCCCCGCGGATGGCTCTGAAGGCCAGAACCATTGCGATCAGCGGTTTTTTCGGTTGCAGCCCTGTGGCAACCTCCATACGATTGGCCCGCTGAATCCAACGGCGGTCGGGGACCTCTCCGAACCGCTGCCCAGTGGCCACCGCATCCCCGACACCACTCCCGATACCCCCCGCACGACCGGAGGCACTTCCGTCCAATGAACAAAGCTGATCTCGTCAACCTCGTTGCTGCCCGCACCGAGCTCACCAAAACCGACGTCTCCCTCGTGGTCGACGCCGCCATCGAAACCATCATCGATTCGGTGGTGGAAGGCAAGAAGGTTTCGATCCTGGGCTTCGGCTCCTTCGAACCCCGTGACCGCTCCGAGCGTCAGGGTCTCAATCCCAAGACCGGCGAAAAGATCGCCATCCCCGCCAAGCGTGTCCCAGCCTTCACGGCCGGCAAACTGTTCAAGGACCGGGTTCAGGGCTGAATCCTGATGCTGGGTTTGGCGATCAACGAGCCATCCCGCCCTGGCGGTCCCGAAGGGGACCGCTTTTTTGATGGGGCCCAGCCTCAGCACGACGCGAACCAGCTGGGCGCCGCTCAGCCTCTGCCAGCGGCGAACCAGGCAGGCTTGCCCAGGCACCTGCAGAAGTTGATCCAGGCGGGCCTGGCCAGGCGGCAGCAGGGCTATCGCGGCCGCTTCGCTCCCTCCCCCACCGGCGATCTGCACCGAGGCAATCTGCGCACGGCGCTGCTGAGCTGGCTCCATGCCCGGCTGCAGGGGGGCGAATGGCTGCTGCGACTCGATGATCTCGATCAGCCCCGCAACCGCCCGGGCGCCGCAAACCGGATCCTGGCCGATCTGCGCTGGCTCGGACTCGACTGGGATGGCCCGCCGCTGTTGCAGAGCAGCCGTCGGGGTCTGTACGCCAGCGTGCTGTCGTCACTGCGCCGCCGCGGCCGCCTCTACCCCTGTGCTTGCAGCCGCAGGCTGCTGGCCGATGTCTCAGCGCCCCACGGGGCGCTGGCGGTGTATCCGGGCTTCTGCCGCCAGAGGGCCCTCGGCTGGGGCCCCTGCCAGGGCCGACTGCCCAGCTGGCGCCTGCGCCTGCCTGAGGCGCCCATCCGCTGGGCCGAGGATTCACCTTGGCCAGGCTGGCTTGAGGGCGCCACCGAGGTGGGCGATGTGGTATTGCGGCGAGCCGATGGGCTGGTGGCGTATCACCTGGCCACGGCGGTGGATGAGCTCAGCCTGGGCATCACGGCGGTGGTGCGCGGCGATGACCTCTGGGCCTCCACCGGGGCCCAGGTGGCACTGATGGCGGCCCTCGGGGCTGGGCCACCGCGCTACTGGCATGTGCCGCTCTGGCGCGATCCCCAGGGCCAGCGCCTCAGCAAGCGCGCTGCCGCCGAGGGCCTTGCAGGACTCAGGCAGGGCGGCGCCGATGGGCCGGCCGTGATCGGGCTGCTGGCCGCCAGCCTGGGCCTGGTGCCCGGCGGCAGCCGCCTCAGCGCCCAGGAGCTGTGCCAACAGCTGCAGCTATCCGAACTGCTGGCCGCAGTCCATGGGCGGCTCACTCCTATCCACCAGGACCCCAGCGCTGGCGAGGCTTAAGGAAGGTTTCGGGATTGTGACGGTGTTTTGCCGCCACAGTGTGGAGACCAGAACACGACCTTGCCAGGTCTTCCTTTGATGATCGCTACCCAGTCTCCTGAGCTCCCGATCGGTAACGGCAATCGCCACACCGCCTCCGATTGCAGAGTCTCTGCCGGTTCTGGCGCCAGCGCGGCGCCAGCCTGCAACCGCTGCGGCGGCAGCGGCAAGCTACGGCTCGGCGATCAGCGCTATCGCACCTGCCTGGAGTGCCTCGGCCAGGGTCAGCTGCTGCGACCATCGCCGAACACCCTGTTCGTGCCGAGAATCAGCGTTGCTGCTTCCGCTTCTGCCGCAGGATGAAGAAGGCGGTGGTGGCGACAACGGCAGCCAGTGGTGCTGCCGTGAGCAGCAGCAGGATCACGGCGGTCCAGTCGGTGTACATCCCTGCAGTGCTGAAAGCCTTGCCATCATCCCAGCAGGCCTCCCTCCCCTTCCGATGACCCAGCGACTCGCTCAGCATGTCCAGCCGGGAATGCTGCTCACCGTCCTGTTGCTGTTGGCAGCAGGACCGGCCGCGGTCAGGGCAGGCATTCAGTTTGAGAACTGTGTCAACGGTGCCGACGGTTCAATCAGCTGCGACACGGTGCCGACGGGCAACACTTACCTCAACGACAAAGACGCCCAGTACGGCCTGCTTCAGAACGCCAGCCCCGGTTGGAGTGAATTCGATCCTTACGAGGGCTACAACGAAGAATTCGGCGATGCTGATTTCTGATGCCTGGGGTTTTTGCGATGTTGATCGCCTGAACGGGCCCTGGCCCTAGAGACGTGCTTCCGCTGCTGGACTCGCGAGAGGCCTACGGTTGCTTGATCTGGTCTGACAGTCGCATCCCGCTCGGCTGATCCCCCATGCATTTCTGGGCTCCTGAAATCGATCCAGCCCATCCGTTGGAGTGCACCCAACCGGAACGCTATGTGCTCCGACGGATTGAAGGTGGCGCCTACATCGCCATTGCCGCCGCTGATCAGAGTCTGCTGAATGTGGAGGAAGTGGATCGCGCCTACTTCTTCCACACCCATGACGCTGCCCTGCGGGCCGCGGGTGAGCTGAACCAGCTCGGCCTTGGTGCCGTTGATGTGGTGAAAATTGAGTGAAGGTTCGAGGGCCTTCCAGGCCCGATTCAGGTCTTCGATCGTGAAGGCCTTCAGGGCAACCTGACGCAATCTCGATAGTGTTGAGGCAGACCTTGAGACAGAAGCTGTCTAGCCATGAAACGCCACCATTTGCGCACGCTGCAGGCTCTCTATGCCCATCCCCTCCAGCATGGAGTGCGGGTAGCGAAGGTGGAAGCCCTCTTTCGTTCCCTCGGGGCGACGGTCACCGAACTGGGTGACCGTCGCCTGCGCCTGCAGATGCCCGCTGGTCAGGAAACCTGGATCCACACCAGCTGTGGCCTGCGTCAGCCCGATCTCGATGCGGAAGCGGTCATGCGGATTCGCCATCTGTTGCAGGCGGCCGGCGTCACCCTTGACCATCCCGAGACCGATGGGCCTTCTCCCAGGGGCGATCAAAGTCGTCGCTTGATCCTGCATCTCGGCCATCGCCACACCGATGTGTTCCGCCTGGAGGGGGAAGAGGTGGAGCACGCCGTCCTCAAGCCCCATGGCCTCTGGGGCACCGATCAGAACCTCAGCCATCGCCATGATCGCGATCAGGCCGGGCAGAGAGCACCCGTCGATCACGATTACCTGGCCCGCCTTGCCGCCGCCATCGCTGATGCCGATGTCGTGTTGCTGCTGGGCCACGGTCGTGGTGCCAACGACATGCGTCAGTTGTTGCTCCACGATCTGGAAAGCCACCATCGCGAGCTGGTGGATCGGATTGTTGGGATCGAAACCCTTGATGATGGCGGCCTCAGTGATGACCAGTTGCTGGCCCTGGCCCGGGAGTATTTCGGCAATCTGCCCCACCGGCGACCGGTGATCGCGGCGGGACAGGCAGTCACTTAACCCTGACAAACCCGAAGCAGCTCAGCTGGCTTGCTTGGCAAGTTGGCTGAGTTTGAGGTGGCAAGTTGCCGATCAGGCTGTAGGGTTGGCCGCAGTTGTTTTTCTTCGCTTTCATCATGCTGACAGGCTCTGATCTCCTGGCCAAAGTCAAGGAGCTTGGCGAATTATCCAAGTCCGACCTGGTGCGTGGTGCCGGCTACGTGAGCCTCAAGAAGGATGGCTCAGAGCGGCTGAACTTCACAGCTTTTTATGAGGCGCTGCTCGAGGCCAAGGGTGTCAACCTCGGCGATGGCGGCGGCAAGTCGGTGGGCAAAGGTGGGCGCAAGCTGAGCTACACGGCCACGGTGCAGGGCAATGGCAATCTGCTGGTGGGCAAGGCCTACACCGCCATGCTCGATCTCCAACCCGGCGATGAATTCGAGATCAAGCTGGGTCGCAAGCAGATTCGCCTGTTGCCCGCCGGCAGCGACGACGAGGAGTGAAACGGAACAGTCAGCCGGTGACAGCGTCTCGAGCTGCCATCGGCTGCTGACCAAGCCCCAGAGTCGCCAGGGCCAGGGCACTGTCATTCTGATGATTCAGACAGTTCCGTGAGGCCAGAGACCAGTCGCCAAAGAGCTTGTGGAACGGTAGCTTTCGTGAAGCGTGACAGCCTGACCCCAACATGAAATGGGCCGTCACCACGCCAATGATGGATGGATGGCTCTTTTGAGCAGCCTCTCACTCAGCGCCTTTGTTTGCTCTGGTCGCTCAACTTGGGGCCAATGTTTTGTGGCGCAATCAAGCGTGACAGCGACCCGATGAGCGCTTGGATCGACGGCTAAGAGTGCCGGCGAGGATGCGTGCCTTGGTGGGACTGCTGAGCCGTGTCTTTCCCCTCCCTGATGGCCGCGCTCAGGGCTGCTTGGATCAGCGGTAGGGGGTGATCAGCCGTAGGGCCATCGCCACCAGGCGCTCACGGTTGGGTGAGTACCTGCAGCCGCTGGCCTGGATGAATGCCACCGATTCCTCCAGCGACAATCCCGTAGGCAGCGCACAGGCAGGCTGGCCATCACGGCAGTGGGATCGCAGGGGCGCTCGTCCAGCCTCTGAATGGGGACGCCCTTCGCCGGGGCTCGTGCTGCCCGTTGGCCTCTTGTGTCAGGACGTGGACCTGCGCGACTGGCAGCTGGGCTTCGCCACAGAATTTGCCCATGGCGTTGCGGGGGGCCAGGCATGAAACGCATCGTGCTGCTGGCCGGCTTTGAAGCTTTCAATGCCGGCCTCTACCGCCAGGCGGCGGAGCGGGCCATGGCGCTATGCCCGCAACTGGCCATCCAGGTGTTCAGCGACCGGGATCTGGGGGAACGTCCTGAGGCGGTGGCCACCGCCCTGGCGGGCGCTGATGCTTTCTTCGCCAGTCTGATCTTCGATTTCGACCAGGTGGAATGGCTGCGCCAGCGGGCGGCGGCGGTGCCGATCCGGCTGGTGTTCGAATCGGCCCTGGAGCTGATGGCCCTCACCTGTTTCGGGCGCTTCACGCTCGGTGGCAGCAGCGCCGGCATGCCCCGGCCGATCCAGGCGTTGCTGGCCAAGTTCGGCAGCGGTCGGGAGGAGGACAAGCTGGCCGGCTACATCGGCTTCCTCAAGGTGGGGCCGAAGCTGCTGCGCTTCCTGCCCTCCCGCCGGGCCCAGGATCTGCGCCACTGGCTGATCCTTTACAGCTATTGGAATGCCGGCGGCCGTGAAAATGTCGTCGCCCTGTTCCTGTACCTGGCCCGCCACGGCCTCGGCCTCAGGCCAGGCACGATCCCGCCGCTGCGGCAATCGCCCGATCTCGGCCTGGTCCATCCCGATCACGACGGCTACTTTCTGAGCCCGTGCGAGTACCTGGCCTGGTTCCAGCAAACGCGGCCCCAGGCGGCGCCGGGGCAGGGCAACTGGCCGGTGGTGGGACTGCTGCTTTACCGCAAGCATGTACTCACCGATCAGCCTTACATCCCCCAGCTGATTCGCGCCTTTGAGGCTGCCTGCCTGGTGCCGCTGCCAGTGTTCATCAACGGCGTGGAAGGCCACATGGCCGTGCGCGACTGGATGACCAGCGCCACGGAACGGGCCGCTGAAGGGGCCGCGGAGCAGAAGGCCCATGGCGCCCACCGGGATGCTGTGGCCGTGGACGCGATCGTGTCCACAATCGGCTTTCCCCTGGTGGGCGGACCCGCCGGTTCGATGGAGGCGGGCCGCCGCGAGCAGGTGGCCCAGCGCATCCTGCGGGCCAAGAACGTGCCCTATGTGGTGGCCGCGCCGCTGCTGATCCAGGACCTGCATTCCTGGACCCGGCAGGGCATCGGCGGGCTGCAGAGCGTGGTGCTGTTCGCCCTGCCCGAACTCGATGGCGCCATCGATCCAGTGCCCCTGGGGGGCCTGGTGGGCGATCGTATCTATCTGATTCCCGAGCGGCTGCGGCGCCTCACCGGGCGCCTGAATGCCTGGATCGCCCTACGCCGCAAACCTGCCGCCGAGCGCCGGCTGGCGATTGTGCTGTATGGCTTCCCCCCCGGCTACGGCGCCACCGGCACCGCCGCCCTGCTCAACGTGCCCGCCTCCCTGATGGCCCTGCTGCAGGCGCTGGCGGCTGAGGGCTATGACCTGGGCCCCCTGCCGGCCAGTGGCGAGGAGCTGATCCGCCAGGTGAAGGAGGCCGACGACGCCTGGATCGCCCGCATCCCGGCAGGGGAGCGCTTCGACGACAGCGCGTCCGCCACCACCGTGAGCGTGGAGACATTGCGGCAGTGGCTGGGGCCGCTGCACACCGCCCGCATCGAGAAGCAGTGGGGGCCGCTGGGCGACACCGGCATCCGCACCCTGGGCGACCGCTTCCTGCTGGGTGGTGTGCGGCTGGGGAAGGTGTGGATCGGCGTGCAGCCACCGCTGGGGGTGGCGGGTGATCCGATGCGGCTGATGTACGAGCGGGATCTCACGCCCCATCCCCAGTACGCCGCCTTCTACGGCTGGCTGCAGCACGGCTTCCAGGCCGATGTGGTGCTGCACTTCGGCATGCACGGCACGGTGGAGTGGCTGCCGGGCTCGCCCCTGGGCAACACCGGCTACTCCTGGCCCGACCTGCTGCTGGGCCACCTACCGCATCTCTATGTGTATGCGGCCAACAATCCATCCGAGTCGATGCTCGCCAAGCGGCGCGGCTACGGCGTGATCGTGTCCCACAACGTGCCGCCCTACGGCCGCGCCGGCCTCTACCGGGAGCTGATCGCCCTGCGCGATCTGATGGCCGAATACCGCGAGGATCCGGAGCGCAACGCCGCCCTCTGCGAGGGCATCCTCAAGCAGGTGAGTGACAGCGGCCTTGATCTCGACTGTCCGGCGCCGGACAACGCCCGGGCCGACCGGGAGGCCTTCGACGCCTGGGTCGTGCGCCTGGCCGCCTATCTGCAGCTGCTGGAAAGCCGCCTGTTCTCGAGTGGCCTGCACACCCTCGGCCAACCTCCCGATCAGGAGCAGCGGTTGGCCTATCTCAAGGCCTACGTGGGCCCGGCGCTGCCGGAGGTGCTGCTGGAGGCGATCAGCCTGATCACGCCGGCCAGCGATGAGCCGGGCCTGCGGGCGCAGGCGGCGGAGCTGGAGCGCCTGCATCCCAGCCCGTTCAAAGAGGCCACAGGTGAAGGCGTGGACCGATCCCAGGGGGCGATCAGTCCAGGCGAGGTTGAGGGCGCGGAGCGCTCCCAGCGCCTGCTGGATGCCCTGCGCGTCTGCCAGCTGCTGGAGCGCTGCACCGAGGAGATCGACCATCTGCTCGCTGGCCTGGATGGCCAGTACATCCCCCCCGCCCCCGGCGGCGACCTGCTGCGCGACGGCCCCGGCGTGCTGCCCACCGGCCGCAACATCCACGCCCTCGACCCCTACCGCATGCCCTCGCCGGGAGCGCTGGTGCGCGGCCGCGAGATTGCCCGGCGCATCCTGGAGCAGCACCGCGCCGAGAACGGCGGCGCCTGGCCCGACACCGTGGCGGTGATGCTCTGGGGGCTTGATGCGATCAAGACCCGCGGCGAATCGCTGGCGATCCTGCTGGAGCTGGTGGGGGCCGAGCCGGTGCAGGAGAGCACCGGCCGCATCGTGCGCTACGACCTCAAGCCCCTGGAGAGCCTGGGCCATCCCCGCATTGACGTGCTGGTGAATCTCTCCGGCATCTTTCGCGACAGCTTCGTGAACATCGTCGAGCTGCTGGACGATCTGTTCCGTCGCGCCGCCGAAGCCGACGAGCCGCCGGAGCGCAACGCCATCCGCCGCCATGCCCAGCAACTGGCCGCCGAGGGCATCGCCAACCCCAGCGCCCGTCTGTTTTCCAATCCCGCCGGCGACTTCGGCTCGCTGGTGAACGACCGGGTCACCGACGCCAACTGGGAGAGCGGCGAGGAGCTGGCCGGCACCTGGCAGGGCCGCAACGTGTTCAGCTATGGCCGCGACGACAAAGGCGAGGCCCGGCCCCAGGTGCTCGCTGCCCTGTTGCGCAGCACCGACCGGGTGGTGCAGCAGATCGATTCGGTGGAATACGGCCTCACCGACATCCAGGAGTATTACGCCAACACCGGCGGCCTCAAGCGCGCCGCCGAGGTGGCGCAACAGTCGATCAGGCCAGGCGGCCGGGTGGCGGCCAGCTTCGTCGAGTCGTTTTCGCGCGACACCACCCCCCGGGACCTGGAGGAGCTGCTGCGGCTGGAATACCGCACCAAGCTGCTCAACCCCCGCTGGGCGAAGGCGATGGCGGCGATGGGATCGGGCGGCGCCTACGAGATCTCCCAGCGGATGACGGCCCTGATCGGCTGGGGCGGCACCTCCGGCTTCCGGGATCCGTGGGTCTACGACCAGGCCGCCGACACCTACGCCTTTGACCCGGCGATGGCCCAGCGGCTGCGGGAAGCCAACCCGGAGGCCTTCCGCAACGTGGTGGGCCGCATGCTGGAGGCCAACAGCCGCGGATTCTGGAACGCCCCGGCCGAAAAAATCGACAGACTGCGCAACCTCTACGACCTCACCGACGCCGAACTGGAAGGCGTGACGATGGCGGCGGAGTCGTCGTGACCAGTCCGCCCCGATCCGCTCCGCCCACTGCTGATTCGCTGACTGGCGCTTCGCAGCTTGTCTTTCCGCTCAATGCCGTCGTGGGGCAGGAGTCGATCCGCCGCGCCCTGCTGCTGCTGGCGGTGGATCCCGGCCTGGGCGGGATCGTGATCGCCGGGCGCCGGGGCACAGCCAAATCGGTGCTGGCCCGCGCCCTGCATGCTCTGTTGCCACCGATCCGGGTGATTCGCCGCTCCTGTTGCAACGCCGATCCGGCTGACCCCGGCGACTGGGATGACGCCACCTGGGCCCACCGCGCCACGATCAGCCGCACACCCGTCAGCGCCCTGATCCCGGCGCCCTTTGTGCAGGTGCCGCTGGGCGTCAGCGAAGACCGGTTGCTGGGCTCGGTGGACGTGAGCGCCTCAATTCGGCGCGGGGTTCCTGTGTTCCAGCCGGGGCTGCTGGCGGCGGCGCACCGGGGCGTGCTCTACGTCGATGAGCTCAACCTGCTGGAGCCCTCCATCGCCAACCTGCTGTTCACGGTGGTGGATGGCGGCGTCAACCGGGTGGAGCGGGAGGGCATCAGCTTTCACCATCCCTGCCGGCCCCTGCTGATCGCCACCTACAACCCGGCCGAGGGGGAGCTGCGGCCCCACCTGATCGATCGCCTGGCGCTGGTGCTCTCCGCCGACACGCCCTTGACGCTGGACGAGCGGGTGGAGGCGGTGGAGCGGGTGCTGCAGCAGGCCGCCGACCCTGGGAGCTTCCGTCAGCGCCATGGCCCCGGCCTGGTGGAGCTGCAACAGCAAATCGTCGCCGCCCGCCGCCTGCTGCCGCGGGTGACACTGACGCCGCCGCAGGTGCGCTACTTGGTGGACGAGGCGATCCGTGCCGGTGTGGAGGGGCACCGTCCTGATCTGTTCGCCGTGCGCCTGGCCCGGGCCCAGGCGGCCCTGCAGGGCTGCCGCCGCGTCAACGCCGCCGATCTGCGCCTGGCTGTGGAACTGGTGATCCTGCCCCGCTCGGCCCTGGCTGTGCCCCCGGACAGTGAACTGGAACCGCCACCATCCGGCGAGCCCCAGAGCGAGCCGGCCGGCGACACACCGCCAGGGGAGGAGCCACCGTCCGACCCCGCCCTGGATGAGCCGTGCAGCGAGGCCATCCCCGAGACGTTCCTGTTTTCGCCGGAGGGTGTGCTGCTGGATCCACACCTGCTGGCCCAGGCTGCCCGCGGCCAGCGGCGCCATGGCAAGGCCGGCGGTGGCGGCCTGGTGCGCTCGCCGGATCGGGGCCGCTATGTGAAGGCGCAGCTGCCCCAGGGGCCGATTCATCACATCGCCATCGATGCCACCCTGCGGGCCGCGGCGCCGCATCAGCGGGCGCGGCGACGGGGCCTGAAGGGCCGGCATGGACCGAAGCTGCTGCTGCGCGAGGACGACCTGCGCGTCAAGCAACTGGTTCGCAAGGCCGGGGCGCTGGTGATCTTCGTGGTGGATGCCTCGGGGTCGATGGCGCTGAACCGGATGCAGGCCGCCAAAGGGGCGGCGCTGCAGTTGCTGGGGGAGGCCTACCGCAGCCGCGATCAGGTGGCCCTGATCACGTTCCGCGGCCGCCGGGCCGAGGTGATGCTGCCCCCCACCCGCTCGATCACCGCCGCTTCCCGCCGACTGGAACGCCTCGCCTGCGGCGGCGGCTCACCGCTGGCCCACGGCCTGGCGCTGGCGGTGCGGCTGGGGGTGAACGCCCGCCAGGCCAAGGAAGTGGGCGAGATCCTGATCGTGCTGATCAGCGACGGCAAGGCCAATGTGTCGCTCAGCCGCTCGCTGGCCTCCAGCAGCGACGACCGGCCGGAGCAGCTCGGCCTGACGGCGATGCGCCAGGAGCTGCTGGGAATCGCCGCGGCGATCCGCCAGCTGGGCATGGAGCTGCTGGTGATCGACACCGGCAACCGACATCTGACCTCGGGCCTGGCGGCCGATCTGGCGCGCTATGGGGGCGGGCGCCATCAATTGCTGCCAGCGGCGACCCAGCAGGAGATCGCGGCCACCACCCGTGGACTGCTGGGCACTGCCGGTTCCAGGCCCTCAGCGGCCCAGCACGGACCTGGGCCGAAGGGTTGTCTCAGGCGCACCTAAGGGCGGCAAGAACAGCCAACTGATGGATTGGGAACAACGCGCCTCATGACGCCAGATCATGGGCTTGGCTGACTCAACCTGAAACAGGCAGAGCCCGCTGGCCGTTCGCAAAAACCTTTACCTTTACAGGCTTTTAAGCGCTTGCAAGGATACATTGAAAGCCGGTGACTGGATTTGAACCTGCGACCTACTGATTACGAATCAGTTGCTCTACCACTGAGCTACACCGGCATGGCTCTGAAAGTAGCATCCGGTCGTAGTGAACCAAACCGGCGATCCAGATGGCCAAACGCCCCGGTTCCGGCTCTGATCCCGGGGCGTCCAAACCCCTGGATCCCGAGCTCCGCCGCCGACTGCTGCTGGAGGCCCGCACCCCCTGGCGCAGCCTGCGCCGAGCCCTCTGGTTTGCCCTGGTGGCGTCCGCTGGCGTCGGTCTTGCCACCATGGCCTTGCGAGCCTCCGCCGGCGGCGAGCTGGCTGCCAACGATCTGTTGATCCAGATTTCCG
This sequence comes from uncultured cyanobacterium, assembly GCA_903934745.1. Taxonomy (GTDB): domain Bacteria; phylum Cyanobacteriota; class Cyanobacteriia; order PCC-6307; family Cyanobiaceae; genus Cyanobium. The sequence goes on along the minus strand of CAIZOZ010000408.1, from coordinate 31,481 downwards.
CCTTCGCCATCTTCGGCAGCCTGCTCTGGTTCGACCGCAACCGGGACGACGGCTGAATGGCCCTGCTTCGTCTCCGCAGCACCAGGGTTGAGCCGGGCGCCTCAAAAAGGCAGCCGTCAGTCAACGGCTGCGGGTTGGGCGCTACCTGCTGCGTCGCGCCTTGGTAGGCGGTCGCTTGGCGCTCAATCGCTTGAATCGCGGCGCTCAGTCGCTTGAATCGCCCCTGGTGGCTGGGTCTGGGGGAGCTGCGATGGCAGTGGTTGGGACAGCCGTTGAATCCTGGCTGCTGGGTGCGTTGGTGGCTGGCCGTTCCGTGCTTGCCCCGACCATGCCTGCCTCCTCGCTGCTCAGGACAACGCCGGTCGGCTCAGCGTTGCTGGCCGAAGGGAAAGCCGCGAGTCCGCCCTTGCTGGCCGGCGCTGGTTCGGCCGCGGCCGAGGGAACTTCAACGGCGGCCGGAGATGGCTGGATCGGTTCGCTGCTGGGAGCCGTCAGGCTGGGGTCCCCCAGGCTGGGTGGCTCCAAACTGGTGACGTCCAAACTGGACAGGACTTCAGAACTTGGGGCCGTGCTGGCCGTCTCCAGGCTGTTCGTAACCTGACTGCTCGGCTCCAGGTCGGTCGCTGAGGTACCGAGGGCTGCTGTGTTCAGGAGATCGCTGCCGATCGCTGCCATTTCGCTCGCCTCCAGCTTCGCTAAGTCCAGGGAAGCAGCTTCACCGCTGCTGGCGATGGCCTGGGCTGCAGGCCGAGGCTCAGGGGTCTGAGCGGTCTCGGCCTTGCTGTTCGTCGATGCAGACACGCTGAGCGCGGCTTCGGCTCTGGCCGGCTGGGCTGATCTTGGTTGCGGGCGGGATCCGGCCACCCTTGCCGGCAAGGGATCAAGCAGCAGCAAGGGCAGTCCCAGGCAGAGCCGCCCTGCCTCCAGCTCCTTGGTGCTCATCGGCTTCACCGCTTCGAGGGCTCCCGGACTGCGACTGAGCAGCCACAGGCTCTGCAGCAGCTGCTGCCATTGCCACAGCATCAGCGCCAGCAGCAGGGCCGCCAGCAGCAGACCCACCAACCGGGGGCTCGCCGCCAGCGGCGAAAGTTGGCCAGCCATCGCGGCATGCTCATCACTCCACCAAAGCAATCCCAGCAGCAGGCCTGAACCGCCCACCAGGCCCACCCTGATCGCAGCAGCCTCCTGCAGAGCACTGAGTCGCTGCTGCAGCGGCCGTCGCGCTCGCAGCGGGGCCTGCAGCAGCAGCAGGGACCAGACATCGGCCGGCCGACGCCAGAGCACCAAGGCCGGCACCAGGCCGCCGAGTCCCCAGCAGAGCAGGCGCTCCAGGGCTGGCAACGGGCCAGGGTCGCTGCCGGCCAGCAGCAGCAACAGCAGCAACGCCTCCAGCGGCAAGACCCCCACAGCGATCAGCTGAAGCCAGATCAGGGGCTCGCTGCGGGCATTCATAGCGCTGGCTGGGTGGGATGGACTCAGGTGCTGAGGGTGCGGCGCTGGGTGACCAGCTTGTAGGCCTCGATGCGGTCGCCATCCTTCCAGGAGTTGAAGCGATCGGTGCCGATGCCGCACTCGTAGCCGGTGGCCACTTCCTTGACGTCGTCCTTATTACGCCGCAGGGAATCGAGATCGCCTTCGTAGACCAGCTCCTTACCGCGGCGGACGCGCACCTTGCAGTTGCGCTGCAGCTTGCCATTGGTGACATAGCAACCCGCCACGGCGTTCTTGCCGATCGTGAACACGGCTCGCACCTCCGCCTCGCCCAGGCTTTCCTCCACCAGTTCGGGCTCGAGCAGACCCTCCATCGCCAGCTGGATGTCCTCCAGCAACTTGTAGATGACGTCGTAGTCGCGCACGTCCACACCAGTGGCATCGGCGGCCCGGCGGGCCCCCGGTGCCATCGAGGTGTTGAAGCCCACAATCACGGCACCGGAAGCGGCCGCCAGATCGACGTCGGTTTCAGTGATTTCGCCCGGAGCTGAGAGCAGCACCCGCACCTGCACTTCTTCCTTGGGCAGCTGCTCGAGCGAGCCGAGGATGGCCTCGACACTGCCCTGCACGTCGCCCTTGAGGATCAAGTTGAGCTCCTTGATCTCCCCTTCACTGACCTGGCCAGACAGGGAGGCCAGCGACACCCGTCGGGAGGCCATCTGCTGGGCCAGGCGAGAAGCCCGGGCCTCGCTGGCCCGATCACCGACCACGGCGCGGGCGGACTTCTCATCGGTGTAGACCTCGAACTCATCACCGGCGGTGGGAACTTCGCTGAAGCCGAGGGCTTCAACGGCGCAGGAGGGCCCCGCTTCCTTCACCCGTTTGCCGGTGTCGTCCACCATGGCGCGCACCTTGCCCAGAATCGGACCGGCCGCCAGCACATCGCCGGCCCGCAGGGTGCCGTTCTGGATCAGCAGCGTGGCCACAGGACCCTTGGCCTTGTCCAAGTGGGCCTCGATCACGGTGCCCTTGGCCATCCGGTCGGGGTTGGCCTTGAGGTCCTCCATGTCGGTGACCAGCAGGATCATCTCCAGCAGCTGGTCGATGTTCTCGCCCTTGATGGCACTCACCGGCACCATCACGACGTTGCCGCCCCAGTCTTCGGCCACCAGATCGAGGCCGGAGAGCTCCTGTTTCACCCGTTCGGGCTGGGCTCCCTCCTTGTCGATCTTGTTGATCGCCACCACGATCGGCACCTCGGCGGCGCGGGCATGGCTGATCGCCTCTAGGGTCTGGGGACGGACGCCGTCATCGGCAGCCACCACCAGCACAGCCACGTCCGTGACCTTGGTGCCCCGGGCGCGCATGGCCGTGAAGGCCTCGTGGCCCGGGGTATCGAGGAAGGTGATGCGGCTGGTGGCCCCGCCGTGGGGAACCTCCACCTGATAGGCGCCGATGTGCTGGGTGATGCCACCGGCTTCGCCGGCGGCCACCCTGGTTTTGCGGATGGCGTCGAGCAGGCTGGTCTTGCCGTGGTCGACGTGACCCATCACCGTGACGACCGGTGGCCTGCGGATCAGGTGAGCAAAATCGCTCTCCTCGATCATCACCACGGTCTTGGCCGCAGCGGACTGAACGTCGTCCTCGAGCACCGGTACGCCGAACTCTTCGGCCACGGTTTCGATCGTAGGCAGATCGAGGGTCTGGGTGACGGTGGCGCTGATCCCTTTGAAGAACAGGCTCTTGATGATCTCGGAGCTCTCGACACCAAGACGATCGGCCAGTTCCTGCACCGTGAGGTTGCCCTCCGGCACGATCAACATTTCCGGCCGCTGGGCCTTGAGTTCGCGGGCGGCCCGCAGCTCCATGGCACGGCGACGCTGGCGCTGGCGGGTGGTTTCCTTCTTGCGCTTGCGCACCGCCACGGTGGGCTTGGCGGGGGCAGGAGCACTTCTGGGCTTGGCGGGACGGGCCAGGCTGGCCTGGAGCACCAGAGCTTCCTGTTCACCGGCGAAGCCACCGGTTTCGGCCGTGAGCGCATCATCGTTTTCGCCGATGATGTGCACCTTCTGGCGCTGTTTCTGAGGCGTACGGCTGCGCAGGGCTTCCAGCTTGGCGCTGTCGTCCCAGTCGGGGCGTCGGGCCCTGGCGGCGCCGGTGCCGGCACCCGGAGGCTGGGGAGGACGGAAGCCGGGCCGCCGCGGCGGCGCGGCTGCAGCGGGGGCAACCCTCACCACGCCTTCGATTTCTCGGGTGCCGGTTTCACCGGCGGCTTCACCGGTACGACGCACCGGCGCGATCGCTGGTCGACCGGTGGGTTTCTGCAGCTGCATCAACTCGCCGGGCGCCATCGGCTTGCGCATGCCAGCTGGCATGCCCGGGCGGCCGGGGGCCGGGGGCCGACCGGCGCTGGCGGTGCCGGGGCCGGCCGAATCCCTGCGGATCGGCTTGCCGACCAGTTCGAGCGGGGTGGCTCCCGGGCGGCCAGGGCCGGGGCTGGGCCGGTTGCTGCCCTGGGGATTGCGCACCGGTGCCGGTGCGCCCGGGCGTTGGGGTCGATTGCCACCACCGCCAGGGGGTTGGCCCGGTTGGGGCCGTCCCACGAGTTGGGGCCGGCTGGGCGGGGCGGGCCGGACCGGCAGTGGGCCGCCACCGCGCTGGGGAGATTGGGGTAGCCGCGTGATCGCTGGCGGACCGCCGGGCCGGGCCGGAGCCGGGCTGGGAGCAGCCGGGCGCGCCGGCGCCGCCACGGGGCGACTCGGACTCGCGGTGGCCGCCGGCCGGGCCGGAGTGACCGAAGGCCGAGCCGGGCTGGCCACGGGCCTGGACGGAGGGCTGCTGGCTTTGGCGCTGGGCTGGCTGGGGCCAGGGGCTGGCTTGATGGCGGTGACCACCTGGACAGGGGGCTGGGGCCGACCAGGGCCCGGGCTTGCTACAGGGCCGTTGGCGGCCGGCTTGGCCGGCAGCGGTTTGGCCGGTGCGGGTTTAACCACGCTCGGCGTGGCGGTGGGTTTGGCCACGCTCAGCGTGGCGGTGGGTTTGGCCACGCTCGGCGTGGCGGTGGGCTTGGCCACGCTCAGCGAGGCGGTGGGTTTGGCCACACTCGGCGAAGCCGTAGGCACGGGCCGCATCGGTGCCGCTGGCGTACCGGCCTGGGGACGGGCGGGAGCGGCCGGCCTGGCCGGAGCGGCAGGACGACCTGGGGGCGGGCTGACCAGCACCGGCGGCGCGCTGGCCTTAGCGGGCTGCGGGCCGGCCTTGGCCGCTGGAGGGCTGGCCTTGACAGGGGGAGGGCTGGGCTGGACCGGTGGTTGGGCCGCTTGATCGATGCTGGCCTTCTTCACCGAGAGGATCGCCTTGGCGGTGGGAGCCGTCATCGGCGCTGGGCCACCTGCACTGCTCTTCACCAGCACATCCCGGATGCGGGACGCCTCGTCATCGCTGATCGAGCTGCTGTGGCTTCGGGCTGCGATGGACAGCTTCTCGGCGGCATCGAGCACGTCCTTGTTGTCCAGGCCCAGGTCCCGGGACAACTCGTAAATTCTGACTTTGCCGCTGCTGGTCATTCAGGTCTCCGAAGGGGCGGGGCCACGGGTGGACTCCGATCTGGGCCACAGGGGCGCCGAACGGGGTAACGGGTGTGCCACCGGGCCGCACGCACACTGCGGCCAGTGATCATCTTGCCTTAGCGGTTGCGGCATCGCTCCCCTCAAGTCGTGCGTCGAGGGTCGCGATGATGGAATCCGCAATCTGGGCGCGAAGCGACCGTTGCAGTCGCTTGCGTCGTTTGGCCTCCTCGAGGCAGGCCCGATCCCGGCACAAATAGGCCGAACGGCCCATTCCCAGGTCAAGCACGATGCTGCCATCAGCCTGACGGATCAACCGCCAGAGCAGCTGACGATCCTGCAGGCTGCGGCAGGCCACACAGCGGCGCAATACCGGCCGCCGGACCTTGGCGCTCACCGGGCCGTGTCGAGGCTGGCCTCGGTGTCGGCGTCGAGGCTGGCCTCGACTTCGGTGTCGTCCTCGCTGCCGCCCTGGGCCCCGACCTCGCTGGCTTCAACGGCTTCGTCGTCGGGTTCGATCCCAGCGTCGCCGTCCGAAACAACGGTTTCTTCCGTGGCCATGGCCTCAGCTGCGTCGGCGCCCTCGACGCCGGGATCTGCGTAGCTCTCGTCATCCTCGGGGAGGGGGTAGAGCTCGCGCAGGCGGGCATCTTCCTCAGCCCGGTTGGCCTGCTCAATCTGGAGACGAGCTTCCGCCTCGGCCTGCAGGGCTTCCTCCTCCTGGCGCTGGGCGATCAGTCCGGACACCGTGTGGTCTTCGCTGGTCTGGTCATACTCCTGGGCGTTCTTGATGTCGATCTTCCAGCCGGTGAGGCGGGCAGCCAGACGCACGTTCTGGCCTTCACGGCCGATGGCCAGGCTCAGCTGATCCGGTGGCACCAGCACATGGGCGTGGTGGCCTTCCGGATCCACCAGCCGCACCATCTCGACCCGAGCGGGGCTGAGGGAGTTGGCGATGTACTGGCCCGGATCCGGCGACCAGCGAATCACGTCGATTTTTTCGCCCCGCAGTTCGTTCACCACCTGCTGGATGCGGGAGCCACGGGCACCGATGCAGGCCCCGACGGGGTCCACTTCCCGCTCGACGCTGTCGACGGCCACCTTGGTACGCGGGCCGACGGCCCGTGACGGTGGGTTGGCCTCCCGGGCCACAGCCACGATCCGCACCGAGCCCTCCTGGATTTCCGGAACTTCGTTCTCAAAGAGATAGACAACCAGGCCAGCATTAGAGCGGGAAACGAACAGCTGGGGGCCGCGCCTGGCCACCTCGCTCACCTCCTTGAGGAACACCTTGAAGGTGGCATTGGCCCGGTAGTTGTCATTGGGCAACTGGTCGCGTCGCGGCAGCTCTGCTTCCACCTCAGGCCGGCCCAGGCCACTGCTCACGCCCAGGATCACGCTCTGCCGTTCAAAGCGGATGACCCGCGCGGTAAGCACGGGGTCTTCGAGGTCAGCAAACTCCTCCTGGATCATGCGGCGCTGCTGGTCGCGCAACTTCTGAGCCAGCACCTGCTTGGTGGTGGAGGCGGCCATGCGGCCGAAATCATCTTTCTCAGGGGTGACATCCAGCACCACGGTGTCGCCGATCTGGGCGTCTTCGGCCACCTGACGCACCTCATCGATGGCAATCTGATGATCGTCGCTTTCGACTTCCTCAACAATGATCTTACTTGCCAGTACGCGGTAGCCTTCCTCTTCCAGATCAAGGGCTACATCAAAGTTGCTGAAGTAATCCTCTTCAAAGGGATCTTCACTGATCCCCAAGTAGAGAGTGCGGCGGTAGCGCTCGTAACCCTTGAGCAGGGCTTCACGCAGGGCCGCCTCCACCACCTGGGCCGGCAATTTCTTCTCGTCGCTGATGTCCTCGATCAGGTTGTTAAGACCGGGGAGCAGAACAAGAGCCATGGATTCTCAGGGAGCAGGGGAGAGGGAGAGCAGGGGAATCGCCGTCGTCGCGCGGCTGGGTCAGGAATCGTCGGTGGGGCAGATCAGGCGCACGCGCAACACCTCATCGCGGGGAATGCGCACGGTTCGGCCACGCACGTTGAGCAGCAGCATGGACTCATCCCGCCCCAGCAGCAGGCCTTCACGCACTTGTTCAGCGCCCTCGCTGTGGCGCAGCACTTCCACGGGAAAGCCCCGGAAGCTGGTGAAGTCCCGATCGGATGCCAGGTCTTCACCGATGCCGGGGCTGCTGACCTCCAACACATAGGCGAAGCTGATCAGGCCCGAGGCTTCCAGGGCCTCGCCCAGCGGGGCACTGATGCTGGCGCATTGATCCAGGCTCACATCGAGACCATCGGCCCGTTGCACCAGCACCTGAATCGTCACCGGGATGCGATGACTGAGCAAGCGGATGCCCACCACGGTGAGCTCTGCGCCAATGGCAACGCCACGTGCCAGACGCTCCAGGGCTGCGTCCAGTCCCGGCGCTGCCGAAGTGGCGACGTCAGGGGCCATGGGCGCGGGGCTAGAGCCAGTCAGATCGGTACCGCCGCCCTGGGAGCAGCTGTTGGGAGAGGACTGGGACAAGACAACGAACAGCGGATCGGGGCGGCAAGGGCTCACCCCGCCGGATCTGCAGTCATGCAACTGCCCCTGCCTGGCTCAACCAGCCCCCAGCGGGGCGATTGGTTCAGAAAAGGGTGATGCCCGCGGGGCACTGGATTCACCCTAAGGGATCGGGCTCCGCCGGCAGGCCGAGGCCGGCGCCGAGATCGAGGACAGGGGCTTCGGCGTAGTAGTCGTTGCTGCTCACCGGACCGCGCAGGGTCGGATCCTGGTTGAGGCACTGGCCGCACTGTTCCGGCGTGTGCAGGTACTGGCAGACCCTGGCCCAGAGCTTGGCCCTGGTGCCGGGCGCTCCCTGGCTGAAGTGCACCAGATCCTTGCCTCCCACCATCCCCTGGATTTCCACCTGGCAAAGCTTGCAGCGCTGACGCGCACCTGGGGGGATGGACGGCATGGCCGGCAGCAATCACTGCGGGCAACTTAGGCCGCTCGGACCAGTTCAGAATCGCTACGGCGGCAGGACGGCAAAGCCGGTTGCGAATTCTTCAACTCAGTGATCCCCATCTGCTGGCCGATCCCCTCGGCCATTGCCGGGGGCGATCCCCCTGGGCGCTGTTGCAGCTGGCCCTGGAGCAGGCCTGGCAGCAGCTGGACGCCGCCGGGCAGCGGCCAGATCAGCTGTTGATCACCGGCGATCTCTGCCAGGACGAGAGTTGGGGCGGCTATGTGCGCCTGGGCGAGCTGCTGGCCGCCTCCCCCCTGGCCGATCTGCCACCCCCCTGGCTGCTGCCGGGCAACCACGACCACGGCCAGCGGCTGCGGGCGGCCCTGGGCCGAAGGGCCGTGATCGCCCCGGCCGTGATCGCCTGTGCTGGCTGGCAAGTGCTGCTGCTGGACAGCCAGGTGCCGGGTCGGCTGGATGGTTCTCTCGGCCCCCGCCAGCTGGCCTGGCTGGAGCGGGCGCTGCAGGGCTCGGATCAGCCGCTGCTGGTGGCGTTGCATCACCCGCCCAGGGCCATCGGCGATCCGATGCTGGATGGCATCGCCCTGGTTGATGGCCAGGACCTGCTCGATCGGTTGCGAGCCTCAGGCCGGCTGCGGGGAGTGGTGTTTGGCCATGTGCATCAGCACTGGCAGGGGCGGCTGCCGGGGCCGGCGCAGATGGGGCCTGGCGCACCGCTGCTGGCCTGCCCCTCCACCCTCTGTGCCTTTGCAGCGGTGCAGCCCTGCCCCCTGGGACGAGCGGACGATCCCGGCGCCCGCCTGTTGGAGCTGACGTCTGCCGGTGAAATCCGACATCGCCTGCTGCGCTGGTCGCCGCCGGATTCCCCCTAGCTTTGCTTTCTGCCCGTTCCCCTTCAGCCCTGAACCCTCCTGCCCTCGCCCGTTCCGGCCCTACCCGCGTTGGGCTGACCAGCTCGGCGCTGGACCCTGCAGGTTGGCTCCGGATCGCCAGCAATTCCTGGCTGCTGCGGTTTCCATTTTCGCGACCCTTTCAGAGCCGACTTCCCAGGCCGCTCCGCCTGCAGCCGCAGACCAATGGTGCGCGCCCTGTTCCTCTGCCGGCGCTCGTGCTGGTGCTGGTGCTGCTGCTTGGCCTCACCGGCCTGATCAGCCCCTTGCCAGTGGCAGCGCTGGAGCTGGAGGCCGGAGCCGCTGGCACCGGCCATAGCTTTGTCGCCCAGGCGGCCCGCCGCGTTGCCCCCTCGGTGGTGCGCATCGACACCGAGCGTGCCGTGGCCCGCCAGCCCTTTGATCCGGCCATGCTGGATCCGCTGCTGCGCGATCTGTTCGGTGATCCGGCCAGCAGCATGCGGGAGCGGGGTCAGGGGTCTGGGGTGGTCATCGATGCGGCCAAGGGTCTGGTGCTCACCAATGCCCACGTTGTCGATCAGGTGGATACGGTCGAGGTGACGATGGCCGATGGGCGCCAGCTCGATGGCTCGGTCGTCGGCAGTGACAGCGTCACCGATCTGGCGGTGGTGCGCATCTCCAGGCGCGAGCCCCTGGCAGCAGCGCCCTTGGGGGATTCCGAGGCTCTGGAGGTGGGCGACTGGGCCATCGCCCTCGGCAGCCCCTATGGGCTCGAGCGCACGGTCACCCTCGGCATCGTCAGCAGCCTGCACCGCGACATCAACAGCCTCGGCTTTTCGGACAAGCGTCTCGATCTGATTCAGACCGATGCAGCCATCAACCCGGGCAATTCGGGCGGCCCCCTGATCAATGCCGCCGGCGAAGTGATCGGCATCAACACCCTGGTGCGCTCCGGTCCCGGCGCCGGCCTGGGCTTCGCCATTCCGATCAACCTGGCCAAGCGCGTGGCTGGCCAGCTGGCCGATGGCGGCACGGTGATTCACCCCTATCTCGGCCTGCAGCTGGTGCCGCTGACGGCCCGGGTGGCGCGGGAGAACAATCGCGATCCCGATGCCCTGCTGCAGCTGCCGGAACGCGATGGCGCCCTGGTGCAGCGGGTGCTGCCGGAAAGTCCCGCCGAGGCGGCTGGCCTCAAGCGTGGCGATCTGGTGGTGAGCGTGGCGGATCAGCTGGTGGGGAATCCCTCAGCCCTGCTGCAACTGGTGGAAACCTCCCAGGTGGGCCAGCCGCTGCCTTTGACCGTGGTGCGCGGCCAGCGGGAGCTGCAGCTCTCGATTCGCCCCGCTGCTCTGCCCCATCCCGGCTGAGCCAGAGCGCCACGCTTGCTACCGTCAGCCACCTCTGAAGAGGACGTCATGGCCGATCTGCAGGACCGCATGAAGCAGGCCGTGGCAGCGGCGGCCGTGGACCAGATCCGCGACGGCATGGTGGTGGGACTGGGTTCCGGTTCCACCGCCGCCCTGATGATTCAGGGCCTTGGCGCCAAGCTGCAGCGCGGTGAGCTCCAGGACATCACCGGCGTGACCACCTCGTTCCAGGGCGAAGTGCTGGCCGCCGAGCTCGGCATCCCGCTCAAGAGCCTCAACGCGATTGAGCGCATTGATCTGGCGATCGACGGCGCCGATGAGGTGGATCCCTGCTTCCAGCTGATCAAGGGGGGCGGCGCTTGTCACGTGCAGGAAAAGCTGGTGGCGCGCCGAGCCGAGCGCTTCGTCGTGGTGGTGGACAGCACCAAGTTGGTGGAAACGCTGAACCTGGGCTTCCTGCTGCCGGTGGAGGTGCTTCCCGGCGCCTGGCGCCAGGTGCAGGCCGAGCTGATGGAGCTGGGCGGCGATGCTCAGCTGCGCATGGCCGTCCGCAAGGCTGGGCCGGTGGTGACGGACCAGGGCAACCTGGTGCTGGATGTGAAGTTCGCCGGCGGCATCAGCGATCCGGTGGCCTTGGAGCAGGAGATCAACAACCTGCCGGGCGTGCTCGAAAACGGCCTGTTCGTGAACCTCACCGACCAGGTTCTGGTGGGCGAGATAGTGGACGGGGTGCCAGGGGTACGGGATCTGGCGAAGAAGCGCTGAGGCGCTGCCAAGATCGACGGCCATTGCGGCCAAGCGGGCTGCTTTTGGTTGGGCTGCATGCTGGGGTGCGTTGCCATCTCTCAGCCCTTGACGCAGGCCATGGCATGAGCACGGTGCCACACCAAAGCAAGGACTGAGTACGAGCCTGCAACGAGGCCGAGGGAGGAGCAACCGGGCTTCGGCTCCCGCGGTTACTGCTCCTGCGGCTACTAGCTGCGGAGTCGTGACCTCAAGCTGAAGCCATACCGCAGGCCCCAGAGGGGGCTCAAGCCGACCCAGAGTTCAGAACGTTGGCATCGCTGATCGGTCAGGGCCGGGAGATGGCCGAGCGGTGTCAGCGAGGCGAGGTTGCAAGTCTGGAAGCAGGCCTGAATCGGCACAGAACAGGAGCCCCCCAAAGCTTCAGGGCCCAGTCCCTGCTCGCACACCTGCAAACGAAATGCAGGAATCTGATGGCAAAACTGGAGAACGTTCTCGGTCGATCAATCCGCCCCTTGCCGATCGATCCGGGCGACATGAACACATTCTCCTGACCACTTTGAGGTCTGCGGTGGCTTCAGCTCGATAGGATGAACAGTCATAGTCATCAGCGCAGCCGCCACACGAACCTTATGGTTAGCTCTTCCTCCCCTTCACGCGGGTCCCGCGCCGCTGCTTCCCTGGGCTGGCTCCTGTGCAGCCTGATGATGGCCGCTCTGCTGCTGCTGGTCCATCCGACGGCCAGCCTGGCGGCACCGGGCCTGGATCAGAAAGCTGAGCCCATTCAGGTGGTGGGACGACTACCGATGAACCTCAATCCATCGGAACAGCAAGAGTTCGAACGCCGAACCCTGGCCCTCGCTGCCATCACCCGTACTAAGGATCCCGTCACCAGCTATTCCTGCAACGCAGATATCGAACATCCAGGCACCTACGTCTTTGTAGAAACCTGGCCCTCAGAGCTGGCCCTGAATAATCACCTCCAGACGAGCCACTTCAAGGATTGGTGGCAATGGGTGGAGCCCCACCTGAGCGGCGATCTGGTGATCAATGCAGCCCCAACGGCTGATTTCTTCCCCATCTCCTGAGCAACAAAGAAGAACTCTCGATTGCACGGCTACCACCTTCCCTCAGTGCGTCGACGATGGAATTGGCAAAGCCATGGCACTGACATCAGGCCAAAGCCAAGGCAATCAACCATAGGGGCGAATCACCTGGATAGGCCCGAAGCGATTTGGCCACAACCAAGCGATTTACAGTCACGACTCCTCTCCACTCCCACTGATCTGAGCCGGTCACAAATCCAGGGCCCACCCGCCTAGCCTACGAATAAGATTTACATCATCGACAAGACCACTGTCTATTCAATAAAATCTTACTGAAACAGTCAGGGCAGGGGTCCTGATCGTTCCACCTGGACGGCACCTGAGAGCCAAGACTCAGTGTGGTGGCCGCCAAGGACCTTGTCTTCAGGGCGATTAGCCCCATGGCGTACCTGAGCTCTCTCCAGCTCTCCAGCTCTGCTGATCATGCTTTGCTGCAGTCGCTTCCCGAGGGCCGTACCCAGCGCGGGATAGGTGAGCCGTTGTGGAGACTGATTTCGGGAAGAGAAATCGCAGCCTTGTGTACAGAACGCGTACGGATCCCGTGGCCTGCACTTGCCGCAAAAACCGATGACGATGTCGCGTCCAACGCTGTCCAGGTGCTGGCCCTGTGATCTGGGTTGGCGATCAATCGACTGAGCTCAATGGGTCCCGCCCCGAACCAGGCTGGCGCTCAAGCCTGACAACGCAGGCGGAAGTGGGGTTGAGCCGGCCCTGCCATCCACGCTGCAGGGGTCACAGCTGCTGAACCAGGGCAGCCTCTGGCACCGTTCTCCCGGCGCACCAGTTCAGCCCAGTCGCCGCCGTACGGACTCAGCATGGCTGTGCAGACCCTCGCTCTCGGCCAGTTCCACCACGGCCGGTCCGGTGGCCTCCAGGGCGGCCTGGTTGAAGTGGATCAAGCTGGTGTGGCGCAGGAAGGTTTCGACGCTGAGGGCGCCGGCAAAGCGGGCGGTGCCGCTGGTGGGCAGGGTGTGGTTCGGTCCGGCCAGATAGTCGCCGACCGCCTCCGGGCTCCAGGGCCCCAGGAAGATCGCGCCGGCATGGCGGATGCGCTCGGCCAGGGGTTCAGGGTCCTCCACCAGCAGCTCCAGGTGCTCCGGCGCGAAGCGGTCGCTGAGCCCGGCGGCCGTGGTCAGGTCGTCGCAGACCACGATCAGGCCCCAGTCCTCGAGGGCCTGGCGGGTGATAGCCGCGCGGGGATGGTGCTCCAGCTGGGCCGCGATCGCCGCCGGTACGGCCGCGGCCAGGGCTGCATCAGTGGTGATCAGAATCGCCGCCGCCAGCGGATCGTGCTCGGCCTGGGCCATCAGGTCAGCGGCCACCTGGTCCGCCCGGGCGCTGTGGTCGGCAATCACCAGCACCTCGCTGGGGCCTGCCAGCGAATCGATCCCCACCCGGCCGTAGACGGCCTTTTTGGCCAGGGTGACCCAGAGGTTGCCCGGACCGCTGATCACATCGACCCGGGGAATCGATTCGGTGCCGAAGGCCAGGGCCGCGATCGCCTGGGCGCCGCCGACCTGGAACACCTCGCGCACGCCCGCCAGGTGAGCGGCGGCCAGCACGATCGGATTGGGCAGTCCGCCCGGCCCCGGGGGGGTGACCATCACCAGCCGCTCGACGCCGGCCACGGTCGCCGGCACGGCGTTCATCAGCACGGTGCTCGGGTAGGCGGCCCGGCCGCCTGGCACATACAAACCAGCGCGCTCCACGGGCCGCCAGCGGCGTCCGAGCCGTTCGCCATAGGGACCGGTGATGGCCAGATCGGCCGGCAGCTGCTGGCGATGGAAAGCCAGGATGCGCCCATGGGCGAGTTGCAGGGCTGCCTGCAGGGAGGGGGTCGTGCTCTCCCAGGCCTGGCGCAGCTGTTGCTCCGGCACCCGCAGGGGATCGGGGCGGACCCCATCGAAGCGTTCGCTCAACTCCAGCAGCGCCTGATCGCCCTGACAGCGGACCTGCTCGAGGATCTCGGCCACCCGTTGCTCTTCCTGCCGTAGGCGGGCGCCGCCGGTACGTCCGGCAATCGCCTCCAGCCGATCGCGGGCCTGGGCTGGATCGCGCAGCAGTTCGATCGTCAGGACTGGGGCGTCGACACCGGTTTCGGCCCGGTGGCTGGCAGCGGAACTGAACGCGCTCACGGGGGACTGGAGCTGGGAAAACTGAGGCTAGGCCCCGGCCCCACAGCGGGGGTCAAGGCCACGCGGTACGATCCCTCTTTGTCGAGTTCGCGCCAGTACCTGTGGCTAATAACAAGTCGTCGAAGAAGCGCATCGAAATCGCCGAGCGCAACCGTCTGCGGAACCGCTCCTACAAGTCCGCCCTGCGCACGCTGCTGAAGCGCTGCCTCACGGCCTGCACCGCCTATGGCCAGGAGCCTGGCAGCGAAGCCAAGGTGGTGGTTCAGAGCACCATGAACGCCGCGTTCAGCAAGATCGATAAAGCGGTCAAGGTGGGGGTGCTGCATCGCAACACCGGTGCCAACCAGAAATCCCGTCTGTCCGTGGCTGTCAAAAAAGTGCTCGAACCGGCTGCAGCGGCCACCCAAGCCTGAGGCTCAGTCCCATCGGGCGCGCCCCTCTTCAGCTCAGGCCTGATCACGGCTCCCAGGCTTGATTGACTGGTAGGCCCAAGCCAGGCATGAGAGCCAAGACGTCTGAAGGAATCGTGGACTGATCAGTTTCCTGGCTGACCGGTCGCCGCCGCTTGCCCCGATCCGTTGGCTATGGCCTGCTGATCGGGGCTTTGTGGTGTTCAGGCAGCTCCTGCCTGAGATGGCGCTGGCCGAGCGCGACGCTGGGAACACCTGCGCCTGAGGCCGGCTCTGGTCACAGGTCAGGCCTGGCTGGCCTGGTCCCAAAACCTGGCGATCGCGAGCTGGGATGGGTAGCACCAGATCCGGCGCCGCGGGGGGCACTCGAGGCGATTGACGCCTCCTCAGCGGCGGCGATCGCGGCTCAGGCGCCGAGAGTTCGAGCAATTCCGTCCGGGCGGCTTGTCCTGGCGTTGGGCCTTGATCGGTTCAGCTGCTCCAGGGCCATGGCTGAGGTATGGATCCCTGTCGAGCCACGACATGGACCCAGCTGGCCAGGCCATCGCCTGGCTGTGCCGCCCTGGGGACTGCCCTGAGGGACTGTCACCCGACGGAGTCGTCACAATGGCCAGACCTTCCAGTCACAGCGACGGATTCGATGAGCGTCACCACCGCGAAGGCCCCTGAGCCGGCGTTCTCGCCACCAAACGATCGCGCCCCGGCGGCCGGGACCGCCCTGCCCAGCCTGGTCGCCAACGCCAGCACGGTGGGGCTCTCCTCACCCACAGCCCCCGATCCCTTGCCAGCCGCGGTAGCCGGACCGCGGCCGCTGCCTCCTTTGGTGGACAGCCACTGCCACATCGTCTTCCGCAATTTCGACGAGGACCTGGACGCGGTCCGGGATCGCTGGCGTGAGGCCGGGGTCACAGCCCTCGTCCATGCCTGTGTCGAGCCAGCCGAAATCCCAGCGATCCGAGCTCTGGCCGATCGCTTCCCCGAACTGCGCTACGCCGTTGGTGTCCACCCGCTCGACAGCGGGCACTGGCAGAGCGACACCGCGGCGGTGCTGCGCCAGGCCGCCCTGGCCGATCAGCGCGTTGTGGCCATCGGTGAACTGGGCCTGGATCTGTTCCGCCAGAGCAATCTTGAGGAGCAGCTGCAGATGCTGCGGCCCCAGCTGGATCTGGCCTGCGAGCTGGATCTGCCGGTGATCATTCACTGCCGCGATGCGGCCGAGCCGATGCTGGAGGAGCTGGGCGCCCGGGCTGCCACCGGCCGCTGTCCCGGAGGCGTGATGCATTGCTGGGGCGGCACTCCGGCGGAGATGGAGGCTTTCCTGGAGCTGGGTCTGTACATCAGCTTCAGTGGCACCGTCACCTTCACCAAGGCCGAGGCCACCCATCAGTGCGCTCGCCAGGTGCCCGCGGATCGCTATCTGGTGGAAACCGACTGCCCGTTCCTGGCACCGGTGCCCCGCCGCGGCAAGCGCAACGAGCCGGCCTACGTGCTCAGCGTGGCCGAGCGGGTCGCGGCGCTGCGGGGCGAAAGCCTGGAGCAGGTGGCCCGCACCAGCACCGCCAATGCCCAGAGGCTATTCCGCCTGCCGGACGACCTTGTATGATGTTTCATTGGCCTGGAAGCGGAACCGCTCCCTTTGTCGATTACGGCACCGTCGATCACGGCAGTATCCCTGCCTTCCCAACCCGCGGCAGCAACCTTGCGCTCCAACCGTATGGCAGCACCCCTGCCATCTGAGGATCAAAGGCGACTGTTCGTCATGACCCTGCTCACCTCGCGGCGAGCTCGATAGGCGCACGCCTCCTCCTTATTCCCTGCCAGCCAGGGGATGGGTTGGGGCTGATGCGCCTCTTCGCATGACCAGCGCTGGTCCCGGACTACCCACCGGTCCAGCCCTGAGCCCGGCCCCGCCGGTCGACCTCCGCTCCAGGCCCCGTCCATCCGTCCCGCAGGTTCACCGCATGAGCAGCGCGATCCAGGTCGCCAAGACCGTCACCTACCTGCCCGATCTGGTGGAGGTGCAACGGGCCAGCTTCAAATGGTTCCTGGAGAAGGGGCTCATCGAGGAGCTCGAGAGCTTCTCGCCAATCACCGATTACACCGGCAAGCTCGAACTCCACTTCATCGGCAGCGAGTACCGGCTGAAGCGCCCCCGCCACGACGTCGAGGAGGCCAAGCGTCGCGATGCCACCTTCGCCTCGCAGATGTATGTCACCTGCCGCCTGGTCAATAAGGAAACCGGCGAAATCAAGGAACAGGAAGTATTCATCGGCGAACTGCCGTTGATGACTGAACGCGGCACCTTCATCATCAATGGTGCCGAACGGGTGATCGTCAACCAGATCGTTCGTTCACCTGGGGTCTACTTCAAAGACGAACAGGACAAGAATGGCCGCAAAACGTTCAACGCCAGTGTGATCCCCAACCGGGGCGCCTGGCTCAAGTTCGAAACAGACAAAAACGACCTGCTGCACGTGCGGGTCGACAAGACCCGCAAGATCAATGCCCACGTACTGATGCGTGCCATCGGCCTGTCGGACAACGATGTGCTCGACAAGCTGCGCCACCCCGAGTACTACCAGAAGTCAATTGAGGCGGCCAACGACGAAGGCATCGCCTCTGAAGATCAGGCCCTGCTGGAGCTTTACAAGAAGCTGCGTCCAGGTGAACCGCCTTCCGTCAGCGGTGGTCAGCAGCTGCTGCACAGCCGCTTCTTTGATCCCAAGCGCTACGACCTCGGTCGGGTGGGCCGCTACAAGATCAATAAAAAGCTCCGGCTCACCATCCCCGATGCCACCCGCACCCTCACGCCCGAGGATGTGCTCTCAACGATTGATTACCTGATCAATCTCGAGCTCGATGTGGGCGGCGCCAGCCTCGATGACATCGACCACCTCGGCAATCGCCGCGTCCGCTCCGTCGGCGAGCTGCTGCAAAACCAGGTGCGCGTGGGCCTCAACCGCCTGGAGCGGATCATCAAGGAGCGGATGACGGTCGGCGAAACCGAATCCCTCACCCCAGCCCAACTGGTGAACCCCAAGCCGCTGGTGGCGGCGATCAAGGAGTTCTTCGGCTCCAGCCAGCTCAGCCAGTTCATGGACCAGACCAACCCGCTGGCCGAGCTGACTCACAAGCGCCGCATCAGCGCCCTCGGCCCAGGTGGCCTCACCCGGGAGCGGGCCGGCTTCGCTGTGCGCGACATCCACCCCTCCCACTACGGCCGCATCTGCCCGATCGAAACGCCGGAAGGCCCGAATGCCGGCCTGATCGGCTCCCTGGCCACCCACGCCCGGGTGAATGAATACGGCTTCATCGAAACCCCCTTCTGGAAAGTTGAAGGTGGAATTGTCCATAAGAAGGGCAACCCGATCTATCTCTCCGCCGACCTGGAGGATGAGTGCCGCGTCGCCCCCGGTGACGTGCCCACGGACGCCGCGGGTTACATCACGTCCGATCTGGTGCCGGTGCGCTACCGGCAGGATTTCGAGACGGTAATTCCCGAGCAGGTGGATTATGTCCAGCTCTCGCCGGTGCAGGTGATCTCGGTGGCCACCTCCCTGATTCCCTTCCTCGAACACGACGACGCCAACCGGGCCCTGATGGGTTCCAACATGCAGCGTCAGGCCGTGCCCCTGCTGCGGCCCGAACGGCCCTTGGTGGGTACGGGCCTGGAAACCCAGGTGGCTCGCGACTCCGGCATGGTGCCGATCACCCGCGTCAATGGCGAAGTGGTGTTCGTCGATGCCACCGCCATCGTGATCCGCGATGACCAGGGCACCGAGCACACCCACTTCATGCAGAAGTATCAGCGCTCGAACCAGGACACCTGCCTGAATCAGCGGCCGATCGTCAACCAGGGCGACTCGGTGATCGCCGGTCAGGTCCTGGCCGATGGCTCGGCGTGTGAAGGCGGCGAGATTGCCCTGGGG
Source organism: uncultured cyanobacterium (assembly GCA_903934745.1). Classification (GTDB taxonomy): domain Bacteria; phylum Cyanobacteriota; class Cyanobacteriia; order PCC-6307; family Cyanobiaceae; genus Cyanobium. The sequence continues at coordinate 12,968 of CAIZOZ010000408.1, read as the reverse complement.
CAGAACGTCCTGATCGCTTACATGCCCTGGGAGGGCTACAACTACGAGGATGCCATCCTGGTGAGTGATCGCCTGGTACAGGAAGATCTCTACACCTCAGTGCATATCGAAAAGTACGAGATTGAAGCTCGCCAGACCAAACTCGGCCCTGAGGAGATCACGCGTGAGATCCCCAATGTGGCAGAAGAAAGCCTGAGCAGCCTCGACGAGATGGGCATCATCCGCATCGGTGCCTATGTGGAATCTGGTGACATCCTCGTCGGCAAAGTCACACCCAAGGGTGAATCCGACCAACCCCCCGAAGAGAAGCTGCTGCGTGCCATCTTCGGTGAAAAAGCCCGCGATGTTCGCGACAACTCCCTGCGCGTTCCCAGCACCGAACGCGGACGGGTGGTGGATGTGCGCATCTACACCCGCGAGCAAGGGGATGAGCTACCACCCGGCGCCAACATGGTGGTGAGGGTTTATGTGGCCCAGCGCCGCAAGATCCAGGTGGGTGACAAGATGGCCGGCCGCCACGGCAACAAGGGCATCATCAGCCGCATCCTGCCCCGGGAGGATATGCCCTACCTGCCCGATGGCACTCCGATCGACATCGTGCTCAACCCCCTGGGTGTACCGAGCCGGATGAATGTCGGCCAGGTGTTCGAATGCCTGATGGGCTGGGCCTCATCCCATCTCGATTGCCGCGTCAAGGTGGTGCCCTTCGATGAGATGTATGGCGCTGAAAAGTCGAAGCAAACCGTGCAGGCTTATCTCGAAGAAGCTGCCAAGTTGCCTGGCAAGGCCTGGGTGTATGACCCCGAGCATCCCGGCAAGATCCAGCTGATCGACGGCCGCAGTGGTGAACCCTTTGACCAGCCGGTCACCGTGGGCTATGCGCACATCCTTAAACTGGTTCACCTCGTGGATGACAAAATCCACGCCCGTTCCACTGGTCCTTACTCCCTGGTCACCCAGCAACCCCTGGGCGGCAAGGCGCAGCAAGGCGGTCAGCGACTCGGAGAGATGGAAGTGTGGGCCCTGGAGGCCTACGGCGCTGCCTACACCCTGCAGGAACTGCTCACTGTCAAGTCCGACGACATGCAGGGACGCAACGAAGCGCTCAACGCCATCGTCAAAGGCAAGCCGATTCCGCGCCCCGGTACTCCCGAGTCGTTCAAGGTGCTGATGCGCGAGCTGCAGTCCCTCGGCCTCGATATCGCCGTCTACACCGACAGCGGCGAGGAAGTGGATCTGATGCAGGACGTCAATCCCCGGCGCAGCACACCCAGCCGCCCCACCTACGAGTCCCTCGGCGTCGCGGACTACGACGACGACTGATCGCCGATCGGGGGCCCCGCTTGGCGGGGCCTGATTGCCTCACGCTTGCCCCTTTCACCGCTAGTCCGCCGCCATGTCCAACAGCAATCTCCGCACCGAGAACCACTTCGACTACGTGAAGATCACGCTCGCTTCCCCCGAGCGGATCATGCAGTGGGGCCAGCGCACCCTGCCTAATGGTCAGGTGGTCGGGGAAGTCACCAAGCCGGAGACGATCAACTACCGCACCCTCAAGCCCGAAATGGACGGGCTGTTCTGCGAGAAGATCTTCGGCCCTTCCAAGGACTGGGAATGCCATTGCGGCAAGTACAAGCGGGTGCGCCACCGCGGCATCGTCTGTGAACGCTGCGGCGTTGAGGTCACCGAAAGCCGGGTGCGACGCCATCGCATGGGCTTCATCAAGCTGGCGGCGCCGGTGTCCCACGTCTGGTACCTGAAGGGGATTCCCAGCTACGTGGCAATTCTGCTTGACATGCCCTTGCGGGATGTGGAGCAGATTGTCTACTTCAACTGCTATGTGGTGCTCGATGCGGGCGATCACAAAGATCTCACCTACAAGCAACTGCTCACCGAAGATGAGTGGCTTGAGATCGAAGACCAGATCTTCGCCGAAGATTCCGAGATCGAGAACGAGCCCGTTGTGGGCATCGGTGCCGAGGCGCTGAAGCAGCTCCTTGAAGACCTCGAACTCAATGCGATCGCCGAACAGCTGCGTGAAGAAATCGCCGCCAGCAAGGGCCAGAAACGGGCCAAGCTGATCAAGCGTCTGCGGGTGATCGACAACTTCATCGCCACCAACGCCCGGCCCGAGTGGATGGTGCTGGATGTGATCCCGGTGATTCCCCCGGATCTGCGGCCGATGGTGCAGCTGGATGGCGGTCGCTTCGCCACCAGCGACCTCAACGATCTGTATCGGCGGGTGATCAACCGCAACAACCGCTTAGCGCGCCTGCAGGAGATCCTCGCTCCCGAGATCATCGTCCGCAACGAGAAGCGGATGTTGCAGGAGGCGGTCGATGCTCTGATCGACAACGGCCGCCGCGGCCGCACCGTGGTGGGCGCCAACAACCGGGCCCTGAAGTCGCTCAGCGACATCATCGAGGGCAAGCAGGGTCGCTTCCGGCAGAACCTGCTGGGCAAGCGAGTGGACTACTCCGGCCGTTCGGTGATCGTGGTGGGCCCCAAACTGAAAATGCATCAGTGCGGCCTGCCCAAGGAGATGGCGATCGAGCTGTTCCAGCCGTTTGTGATCCATCGCCTGATCCGCCAGAACATCGTCAACAACATCAAGGCGGCCAAGAAGATGATTCAGCGTGCCGACGACGAGGTGATGCAGGTGTTGCAGGAAGTGATCGAAGGGCATCCGATTCTGCTCAACCGGGCCCCGACCCTGCACCGCCTCGGCATCCAGGCTTTCGAGCCCAAGCTCGTCGATGGCCGCGCCATCCAGCTGCATCCCCTGGTCTGCCCGGCCTTCAACGCTGACTTCGATGGTGACCAGATGGCCGTGCACGTGCCTCTGTCGATCGAGGCGCAGACGGAGGCTCGCATGTTGATGCTGGCCAGCAACAACATTCTTTCCCCCGCCACCGGCGAGCCGATCATCACCCCGTCTCAGGACATGGTGCTCGGTGCGTACTACCTCACGGCTGAACAGCCTGGTGCTGTCAGGCCCGCCTACGGCGATCGCAGCCGCAGCTTCGCCGACCTCGACGATGTAATCGGCGCCTTTGAGGAGAAGTACCTCACGCTGCATGACTGGATCTGGGTGCGTTTCAACGGCGAGGTTGAAAGTGACGACGAGGACCAAGAGCCCCAGTCGGCCGAGACCCTCAGTGATGGCACCCGCGTGGAGCAGTGGAAATACCGCCGCGACCGTTTCGATGAAGACGGCGCCTTGATCAGTCGCTATCTGCTCACCACCGTCGGCCGTGTTGTGATCAACAGCACCATCATTGCTGCCGTGGCCGCCGCATGAGCGCCGCTCCCTGAACGTGATCGGCGTCACGACGCCGTTGGTTCCCCACCAGCTTCCCTTCCTGATTCTCTTCATCGCGCGCTGACCACGCTGATCCGCTCATGACCGCCACCCCCGCCAAGAAGCCCACCAAAAAGAGCAGCAAAGCCGCGGCCAAGGAGGCCGCCGCCTTGGCTGCCGCCGCCGCCCTCGAGCCGATCAACGGCAGCTCGGCCCTGAGCAAGCAGGCGCCGCCCTTTCGCAACCGAGTGATCGACAAGAAGGCGCTGCGCAATCTCGTCTCCTGGGCCTACAAGCACCACGGCACCGCCGCCACCGCGGCGATGGCTGACGAACTCAAGGATCTCGGCTTCCACTACGCCACCCAGGCTGCCGTCTCGATTTCGGTCGATGATCTGCGCATCCCCAGCGACAAGGCGGCCCTGCTGGCCGAAGCGGAGCAGCAGATCACCGAAACGGAGGAGCGCTATCGCCTCGGTGAAATCACCGAGGTGGAACGCCATACCAAGGTGATCGACACCTGGACCGAGACCAACGAACGCCTGGTGGCGGCCGTGCGGCGCAACTTCAACGACAACGATCCGCTCAACTCGGTGTGGATGATGGCCAACTCCGGGGCCCGGGGCAACATGTCCCAGGTGCGCCAGTTGGTGGGCATGCGCGGCTTGATGGCCAACCCCCAGGGGGAAATCATTGACTTGCCGATTCGCACCAACTTCCGGGAGGGATTGACGGTCACCGAGTACGTGATCTCCTCCTACGGCGCCCGCAAGGGCCTGGTGGACACCGCCCTGCGCACCGCCGACTCCGGCTATCTCACCCGCCGTCTGGTGGATGTGGCCCAGGACGTGATCGTGCGAGAAGAGGACTGCGGCACCACCCGCGGCATTGTGATCGATGCCGATGAAAAGGGTCGCTTCGGCACCAAGTTGATCGGGCGTCTTGCCGCCGAGCAGGTGATCAGCCCCAGCGGCGAGGTGCTGGCCGAGCGCAACACCGAGATCGACGTGCCACTCGCCAAGCTGATTGAGGACGCTGGCGTCCGTGGCGTGGTGGTTCGCTCGCCGCTCACCTGCGAAGCTTCCCGCTCCGTCTGCCGCAAGTGCTACGGCTGGGCCCTGGCTCATAACGAACTGGTCGACCTCGGCGAGGCCGTCGGCATCATCGCCGCCCAGTCGATCGGCGAACCGGGCACGCAGCTCACCATGCGCACCTTCCACACCGGTGGTGTGTCAACGGCTGAAACCGGTGTGGTGCGCTCGTTGGTGGAGGGCATCGTCGAGTTCGGCGCTAAGGCTCGCCTGCGGCCCCACCGCACCCCCCACGGGGTCGAGGCCCACCTGGCCGAAACCGATTTCGTCCTCAGCGTGAAGCCCTCGGGCAAGGGCAAGCTGCAGAAACTCGACATCACCTCGGGTTCAATTCTGTTTGTCAACGACGGCGAGACCGTCCCCTCCGACACCACGCTGGCCCAGATCTCCGCGGGTGCCCAGGTCAAGAAGAGTGTGGAGAAGGCCACCAAGGATGTGATCTGCGACCTGGCTGGTCAAGTGCGCTTCGAGGATGTGATCCAGCCCCGGGAAGTCACCGATCGTCAGGGCAACATCACCCACAAAGCGCAGCGCCTTGGGCGGCTTTGGGTGTTCAGCGGCGATGTCTACAACCTGCCCCCCAATGCCCTGCCTGTGGTGGGCACCAACACCGCCGTGACCACCGGTGAGGTGTTGGCGGAAAGTCGTCTGCAGAGCGAATACGGCGGCGCCGTGCGCCTGCGCGACTCTGCTGGTGACTCGCGTGAGGTGCAGATCGTCACCGCCAGCCTCACCCTCAAGGACTGCAAACTGGCCGGTGAATCCACCCATTCCGGCGAGATCTGGCACCTGGAAGGCAAGGGCAACATCCGCTATCTGCTCAAGACCCAGCCAGGCAGCAAGATCGGCACCGGCGAGGTGATTGCCGAACTCGCCGACGATCGTTTCCGCACCCAGACCGGCGGCATCGTCCGCTTCGCTCCCGGCCTGTCGATCAAGAAGGCCCGTTCCGCCAAGCACGGCTATGAGGTGAGCAAGGGTGGCACCCTGCTCTGGATTCCCCAGGAAACCCACGAGATCAACAAGGACATCTCCCTGTTGATGATCGAGGACGGCCAGTGGATCGAGGCCGGCACCGAAGTGGTCAAGGACATCTTCAGCCAGACCGCCGGCATTGTCACCGTCACCCAGAAGAACGACATCCTGCGCGAGATCATCGTGCGCTCTGGCAAGTTGCATCTGGTCTCCGACAGCAAGGTGCTGGCCCGCTTCGGCGGCGACGGCAAGATGGTGAATCCCGGCGAAGAGATGGCCCCGGGCCTCACCGCCGAAGTGATGCAGTTCGTTGAAACGGTGGATACCCCTGAAGGTGGTGCGCTGCTATTGCGGCCAGTCGAGGAATACAGCATCCCCGATGCCGCCCATCTGCCGGAGCTCGGTACGGTCAAGCAGACCGGGGGCCCTTCGCTGGGACTGAAGGCCACCCAGCGTCTCACTTATAAAGACGGCGAATTGATCAAGTCAGTGGAGGGGGTCGAATTGCTGCGCACCCAGCTGATTCTTGAGACCTTCGACACCACTCCCCAGATGACGGTTGACGTCGAGGCGGTTGCGGACAAGCGGGCCAAGACGATCGAACGGCTGCAGCTGGTGATTCTGGAAACCCTGCTGGTGCGCCGCGACACGCTCTCAGACGCGAGCCACGGCTCCACCCACACCGAGCTGCAGGTGGAGGACGGCCTTGCCGTCAAACGTGGTGATGTGGTGGCCACCACCCAGATCCTCTGCAAGGACGACGGGGTGGTGCATCTGCCGGATCCGACTCCCGGTGAACCGATCCGCCGTCTGATTGTCGAGCGTGAGGGCGACATCCGGGAAATCGATCTGGGATCCCCCGAACCTGCCGTCGTCATCGGCCAGCGCATCGTCGATGGCGATCTGCTGGCTGAGGGAGTTGCTGCCCCTTGCTGCGGTCAGGTGGAAGCGATCGATGGCCATCGCCTCACGATCCGCCTCGGGCGCCCCTACATGGTGTCCCCCGATTCGGTGCTGCACGTGCGCGACGGCGAACTGGTGCAGCGGGGCGACAGCCTCGCTCTGCTGGTGTTCGAGCGCCAGAAGACCGGCGACATCGTTCAGGGCCTGCCGCGCATCGAGGAGTTGCTGGAGGCCCGTCGCCCGCGGGAATCGGCCGTGTTGTGCCGCAAGGCCGGCATCGTGCAGATCAAATACAGCGAAGACGATGACCTGACCACCGTTTCGGTGATCGAAGGCGACGACGCCATCACCGACTATCCGATCCTGCTGGGCCGCACCGTGATGGTGAGCGACTCGCAGCAGGTCACCGCCGCTGAACAACTCACCGACGGTCCGATCAACCCCCATGAGTTGCTGGAGTGCTACTTCGAGGATCTGCGTACGCGCAAGCCCACCATGGAGGCAGCCCAGGAGGCGATCTCCAACCTGCAGTTCCGCATGGTCACCGAGGTGCAGAACGTCTACAAATCCCAGGGCGTTTCGATCAGCGACAAACACATTGAGGTGATCGTCCGCCAGATGACCAACAAGGTGCGCATCGAGGATGCTGGCGACACCACCCTGCTGCCCGGGGAGCTGATCGAGCTGCGCCAGGTGGAGCAGGTGAACACCGCCATTGCGATCACCGCCGGTGCTCCCGCCGAGTTCACGCCGGTGCTGCTCGGCATCACCAAAGCCTCGCTCAACACCGACAGTTTCATCTCGGCAGCCTCCTTCCAGGAGACCACCCGGGTGCTCACCGAGGCGGCGATCGAAGGCAAGAGCGACTGGCTGCGCGGTCTCAAGGAGAACGTGATCATCGGTCGTCTGATTCCGGCTGGCACCGGTTTCAGTGGCTTCGAGGAGGAGCTTCGCTCCGAGGCCGGGCCCCATCCCGACATCCTCGAAGAGGAGGCTGCCGGCTATCGCCGCATGCAAAACCTCCGCCCCGATTACACCGTTGAGATGCCGGCTCCCTCGGTATCAGCCGCCGTGCTCGACGATCCCTCCGACGCGGATCTGGAAGCCACGCGCAGCCGCCACGGCATCGAGGCCAGCGCCAGCGGTTTCGCCGCCTTCACCCGGCCTTCGGTCGAGGAGGGCCTGGAGGAGGAGCTGATCGCCGATCCGGCGGCGCTCGAGGGTCTGCAGGAGGAGGGTCTGCTCAGTGATGACTGACACCAGCCCCACCGCCAGCGGCCAGCGGCCCCTGGCGGCTCGCACCGAGCTCGGTACGCCGATTCCCGTGCGCCGCCTGCCGCGCTGGGGTTTCCATGCTCGCAACGAGCTGCTGCACGGCCGCATCGCCATGCTCGGCTTCATCGCCCTGGTGGCGGTGGAGTGGTGGCTGGGCCACGGCATCCTGATCTGGCCCTGAGGGCCGCCTTCTCTCCCGCCATCTCTGCTCTGACCAGCTCCTCCTCCGTTCCAGTGAGCACCACAACGGCTGCAGCCAACGCCCCGGCTGCAGATCCGATGGCGCCCCAGCCGGCCGCGACCCCTCTGCTGGGCCTCGGCTTGGCCGAACTCGAGCACTGGGCCCAGAGTCAGGGCCAACCGGCCTTTCGCGGCCGCCAGCTGCACGACTGGATCTATGCCAAAGGGGCCCGCAGCCTGGAGGCGATCACGGTCTTGCCCAAGGCCTGGCGCGAGACGCTGCAGCGCGGCGAAGGCCAGGGCGCCAGCATCGGCCGCCTGCCATTGCTGCACCGCAGTGATGCCCGTGATGGCACCACCAAATTGCTACTGGGAACGGGCGATGGCCTCAGCCTCGAAACCGTCGGCATCCCGAGTGCGGATCGGCTCACGGTCTGCGTCAGCAGCCAGGTGGGCTGTTCGATGGCCTGTCGCTTCTGTGCCACCGGCAAGGGCGGTCTGCAGCGCTCGCTTGAGGTGCACGAAATCGTTGATCAGGTGCTGAGCATCCGCGAGGCAATGGACCGCCGCCCCAGCCATGTGGTGTTCATGGGCATGGGCGAACCCTTGCTCAACATCGACGCCGTGCTCGCCGCCATCGACTGCCTCTGCCGCGATCTCGGCATGGCCCAGCGTCAGATGACCGTGAGCACGGTGGGTGTGCCGCGCACCTTGCCCACCCTGGCGGAGCGGGCCCTGGAACGGCTCGGCCGGGCCCAGTTCACCCTGGCAGTGAGCCTGCATGCCCCCGATCAGCGCTTGCGGCAGGAACTTATCCCTACAGCGTCGGCCTATCCCCTGGAGGCCTTGCTGGACGATTGCCGCCACTACGTCGCCCGCACCGGCCGGCGCGTCAGTTTTGAATACATCCTGCTGGGCGGCGTTAACGACCAACCGCGTCACGCTGAGGCCCTGGCCAAACGACTGCGCGGCTTCCAGAGCCATGTGAACCTGATCGCCTACAACCCGATCGAAGAGGAGGATTTTCGGCGACCTGCCCCGGCAGCGATCGAGGCCTTTCGCCGCACTTTGCTGGACCGCCACGTGGCCGTGAGTGTGCGGGCCAGCCGCGGCCTCGATCAGGATGCGGCCTGCGGACAGTTGCGCCGACGGCTTGGGGTCAGCCAGGAGTCCGCCAGCCCCTGAACTGATCCGCGGCGTTCGCCATGCTCAGGTGGCATCACGGGCAGGATCAAAGGCCCCGATGCAGCCATCCCCGTTCCAGGGCACCAGGCGCACCATCAACAGGAAGGCAGGCAGGGAGGCCAGTGCTGTCGCCAGGAAGTAGCCGCTCCAACCCAGCTGCAGCGCCAGCCAACCGGAGGGCAGGGCCAGCAGGGTGCGGCTGAAGGCATACACCCCCGAGAGCAGGGCGTACTGGGTGGCCGAGAACCGGGGATTGCACAGGCTCATCAGGAGAGCCACGAAGCCAGCCCCCACCATGCCGCTGGAGATGTTCTCCAGGCTCACGGCCGCCATCAGCCCCGGCAGGCCGCCGCCGAAGCGGGCCAGGGCGGCGTAGCCGAGGTTGCCGGCCGCCCCCACCACAGCGAACAACCACAGACAGCGGTTGATCCCCAACCTGGCGAACAGCACACCGCCGATCACGGTGCCGATCATCGTGGCGGCAATGGCCCAGCCACCGTCGAGCAGGCCGATCTGGGCGTCGCTGAAGCCCGCCTGTTTGAGGAAAGCGATCGAGAGGGCGGCCAGCAGGCCATCGGGCCAGCGATAGAACAGCACCAACAGCAGCAGCCAGGGAGCCTGGTTGACGCCGGTGCGACGCAGAAACTCCCGGGCCGGCCCCACCACCGCCTGGCGCAGGCTGGTGACGGGATGCTGAACCGGATTGAGGGTGGGGGCCGCGAGGGTGAAGGGCACCACCAGGAGCATCAGCGCTGCACAGCCGATGAAGGCAGCCGGCCAGCCGAAACGGCCCGCCAGCAGAAAGCCGCCGGAGCTCACCAGCAACATGCCGGTGCGGTAAGCGAAGTTGTGCGTGGCGGCCCCCTGGCCGCGCTCATCCTCCGGCAGCAGGTCGGTGCGATAGGCGTCGATCACGATGTCCTGGGTGGCGCTGGCGGCGGCCAACACCAGGGCCAGAAGGGTGATCAGCTTCAGGCTCGCTGGCGTGGGCGCCCGGGTGGCGACCAGGGCCAGCACCAGCAGCACCACCACCAGACAGAGTTGCAGCACCAGCATCCAGCCCCGGCGGCGATCGGGCCGGGCGATCGGCCAGCGATCGAGCAGCGGCGCCCAGAGGAACTTGAAGGCATAGGGCAGCCCTGCCAGCTGCGGAATCACACCGATCAACTCCAGGGGCACGCCACTGCTGGCCAGCCAACCCTGCAGCAACTTGCCGCCCATGTTCAAAGGGGCGCCGCTGGCCAGACCCTCGGCGGCCACGGCCACCAGCCGCTGCCGTTCATTTCCCGGCGCCGGGAGCGGCAGAGGGGCCGGAAGCGGCTCGGAGGCAGGGCTGGGGGCCATCAAGCAGGCAACAAAGTTTGGGGTGAACGCTAGGAGCCAGGTGGGCGTCGATCCTCGAAACGCAATGCGCAGCGGTTCGTCTCGAGGCGGCGAACGATCAGCGCTACCCAGCAGACGAGATCAACCCAAACGTGGTGCTGTCAGCGGGGCGACCAAAGGCTTGTCGCCTATGGCGGATTGGACGCAATGGCTTGGACGCAACGGCCTGGTTCCCATGGCAGGGAGCCGGTGGGACCCGCCACCGGTCAGAATGGGAGTCATTGTTGATTCTCCGTGCAGTTTTTTCGCTCTACCCTGCTGCCGGCCGCGATTGTGCTGATGTTCGGCCTGGCCCTGTTCGCCGTCAGCGCCCGCATCTGGCTTCCCAGTGATATGGCGGCGCCGGCACCGGTGGGCTGAGAGAATCTCCCCACCTGGATCGCCCCATGTCGGACGACGCCCAGCCTTATCCGTTGCCTTTCCCCGACAGCTCCGGTGATCTGGTGCTCGATCCGGAGGTGCTCGCCCTTGAACTGGCGCAGGAGCTTCTTGGCGATCCACTCGATGAGCTCGACACCACCGAGCCGACAGCGTTCGCTGTAGCGGCGGAATGCGATGCCGGCATCGCCTGGCTGAGCGGCTCCCAGGAGCAGCGCATGCAGGGTCTACGCATCTTCTGTGAACACCGGGATCCCCGGGCCGTGCCTTTGCTGCTGCCCCTGTTGGCGGCCAGCTGTCCGATTCTGCGGATGAGTGCTGTCTATGCCCTCGGCCGTAATCCCCATCCGCTTGGGGTTGAGCCCTTGTTGGCCCTGCTGGCTGGCGATGACAACGGCTACGTGCGCAAGGCCGTGGCCTGGAGCCTGGGCAATTACCCGGAGGCTCCGGTGCTCAATCCCCTGATCCGCTCCCTGCAGGTGGATGTGGCCGCCGTGCGCCTCTGGGCGGCCAGCTCGCTGGCCGATGCCGGCGGCACCGGGCCGGCCAAGGCGGATCCCGCCGCCGCCCAGCTGCTGCTCAGCCTGCGGATCGACAGTGAGCCGGCGGTGCGCAGCAACAGTGCCTGGGGCCTGGGCCGCCTCTATGCCGATCTGGTCGAACCCCGCCAGCAGCAGGTGGTGGAATCGCTGCTACATACGATGCTCCACGATGCCGAGCCCAGCGTGCGTGACGAAGCCCGCCTGGCCCTGGAGCAACTGGAGCAACCTGAGCTGCTCGAACGCTTGCAGACCCTGGTGGACGAAGGCTTGCTGCAATGAAGGACGGCTCCACGGCAGGAGCAATCCCGTTAACCTTTGGCCAGTCCGTGTCGGCAACGGGTATGGCCCAGCGCACCATCCGCTTCCGGATCCGGCCCGATGGGCTGGTGGAGGAGCTGGTGGAAGGAGTGCAGGGCGCGGGCTGTGAACCGTTGACCGAACGGATCGAGGCTCGCCTCGGCCAGGTTCAGCAGCGGCGAAGCACCGCCGAGGCTTTCCAGAGCCAGGAGCTGCAGGAGCACGAGCACCAAGCTCTCGGCCAGCCCCGCGCGCTCTGAATCCTGCCGCATGAGCTCAACCAGCCTGCCTTCACTGTCCTGACGTTCCGTTCCGTTCCCTCTGATCCGATGTCGCACTTCAGCACCGTCACCACCGAGCTGCGTGATCGCCAGACCCTGGTTGCCGCTCTCACCGATCTGGGCCATTCGCCCCAGGAGGGCAGCCAGCAGGTGCGTGGCTATCGCGGCCAGACCGTGACAGCCGAGCTGGCCATCGCCCAGGCGGGCGGCGCCGACATCGGCTTCCGCCTCAACGCCGACACCGGCAGTTACGAGCTGGTGACCGACCTTGATCTGTGGAAGCAACCTGTGCCGGTCGAGCGGTTTCTGGCCCAGCTGCACCAGCGCTATGCCCTGCGCACCATTCTGGCCGCCAGCGCCGAGGAGGGTTTTCAGGTGAACGAGCAGACCAATCAGCTCGATGGCAGCATCGAACTGGTGGTCACCCGTTGGGACAGCTGAACGCCGCTGATCCCATGGCTGGTCTTGCCGCTGCTGCCGCCAGCGTGGATCCAGCCCTGGCGTTTCGTGTCGTGAGCCCCGAGCCGGGCTCCGGGTCCACGGGTCTGGAGCCGGTGCTGGGTGGGGCCTTGCGGCAGAAGGCCGTCTGGGTGGATGAAGCGGTGTGCATCGGCTGCCGCTACTGCGCCCATGTGGCCGGTAACACCTTTCTGGTGGAGTCCATCTGGGGCCGCTCCCGGGCGATCCGCCAGGACGGCGACAGCACCGATCGCATTCAGGAGGCGATCGACACCTGTCCGGTGGATTGCATTCACTGGGTGGCGTATGAGCAGCTGCCGGCCCTGGAGGCCCAGCTGGAGCAGCAGGAGATCCTGCCCCTGGGGGTGCCTTCGCCGGCCCGCCCGAAGCGCACCCTGCCCCGCGCCACCGGGGCGAACCTGGCCTCCGTGGCCGCCGCGATTCCGCTCCCCTGACCTTGGTGGTGCCCTTGCCGCCGCTGCCGACCCGGCGATTTGGTCGCACCGAGCTGGCGATGCCGGTTCTGTCCCTGGGGGGCATGCGTTTCCAGCAGAGCTGGAGCGACCTGCCGCCAGCTGAGATCACCGCCGCCAGCCAGGACAAGCTGCGCGCCATCCTGGAGCGGGCCGTGGCGATCGGTGCCCATCACATCGAAACCGCCCGTGGCTATGGCAGCTCCGAGCGCCAGCTGGGCTGGCTGCTGGGGGAGGTGCCCGAT
>CAIZOZ010000407.1 GCA_903934745.1 uncultured cyanobacterium | reverse complement strand
GCAGGGCTGACCAGCCTGCCTCAGCAGGGTGGGATTGGTGGTGATGCCGTGGAACAGGCCTGAGGGCAGCCACTGGCTCCAGGCCTGGGGATCGGCCGAATCAAGAAACAGACGCAGTCGCATGGGGCGAGGCCGCCGTCGATCACTTCAAGGTTGCGACACCATCAATCGATGCCAATCAGTGGTGTCGCGACCGATTTGGTCAGGAACAGTTCAGTTGGCGCGTACAGCGGCCAAGCGTGCCTTGGCCTGGGAAAGGGTTTGCTGGGCCTTCACCTTGGCGGGGCTGGCGGGCTGGCCGTCAAGGGCAGCCACCGCCAGCTGGGCCGCTTCGAACGCCTTCTCAGCGGCGACCGGATCAATGCTGCTGGCCAGTTCGGCAGCATTGACCAGCACGGTCACTTCATTGGCTTCCACTTCAGCAAAGCCACCCATCAGGGCGATCGAGCTCCAGCTGGAGCCCTCTCGCACCCGCAGCACACCGCTGTCGAGGGCGGTGAGCAGGGACACATGGCCGGTGAGGATGCCCACCTGGCCGGAGATGCTGGGGAGAATCACTTCGTCGGCGGTGCCGTCGAAGACGCTCTGGTCGGGAGCGAGGACGCGAAGAGTGAGGGTCATTAGATCAACCCTTGGCGGCGGCGAGGATCTTGGCGGCCTTGGCCTTCACCTGGTCGATGTTGCCCACCAGGTAGAAGGCGGCTTCGGGCAGATCGTCGAGTTCACCGGCCAGGATCTGATTGAAGCCCTTGATGGTGTCATCAAGTTTGACGTACTCGCCTTTCTGACCGGTGAAGATCTCCGCCACAAAGAAGGGCTGGGAGAGGAACTTTTCAATCTTGCGGGCACGATCCACCGTGCGGCGGTCATCCTCAGAGAGTTCATCCAGGCCGAGAATGGCGATGATGTCCTGGAGTTCCTTATAGCGCTGCAGAGTGGACTGCACGGCACGGGCGGTGCGGTAGTGGTCATCTCCCACCACGGCTGGCTGCAGCATGGTGCTGGTGGAATCAAGGGGATCGACAGCCGGGTAGATGCCCTTGGAGGCGAGGCCGCGGCTCAGCACCGTGGTGGCGTCGAGGTGGGCGAAGGTGGTGGCGGGAGCGGGATCGGTGAGGTCGTCGGCAGGCACGTAGACGGCCTGAATCGAGGTGATCGAACCTTCGAGGGTGGAGGTGATGCGCTCCTGCAGTTCACCCACGTCCGTGCCCAGGGTGGGCTGATAGCCCACGGCCGAAGGCATGCGGCCCAGCAGGGCGCTTACTTCGGAACCGGCCTGCACGAAGCGGAAAATGTTGTCCACGAACAGCAGCACGTCCTGCTTGTTCACATCACGGAAATGCTCGGCCATGGTGAGCGCTGAGAGACCCACGCGCATGCGAGCGCCGGGAGGCTCATTCATCTGGCCGTAGCAGAGCGCCACCTTGGACTTAGAGAGGTCTTCGGAGTTGATCACCCCGGATTCCTTGAACTCTTCGTAGAGGTCGTTGCCTTCGCGGGTGCGCTCGCCCACGCCGGCGAACACCGACACACCGCCGTGCTCCTTGGCGATGTTGTTGATCAGTTCCTGGATCAGCACGGTCTTGCCCACACCGGCACCACCGAACAGGCCCACTTTGCCGCCCTGGCGATAGGGAGCCAGCAGATCGATCACCTTGATGCCGGTCTCGAACACCTTGGGCTTGGTTTCGAGGTCGGTGAGCTTGGGTGCCGCGCGGTGAATCGGCGAGGTGAGGCTGCTATTCACCGGCCCTTTCTCGTCGACGGGCTCACCCAGGACATTGAAGATGCGGCCCAGGGTGCATTCGCCCACGGGCACCGAGATTGGCGCACCCGTGTCCACGGCCACCATGCCGCGCACCAGGCCGTCGGTGCTGCTCATCGCCACGGCGCGGATGCGGTGGTCGCCGAGCAGTTGCTGCACTTCGGCGGTGAGGGCGACGGTCTGGCCGGCGGGATTCTTGGCTTCGATCCGCAGGGCGTTGTAGATGCGGGGCAGCTTGCCGGCGGGAAACTCCACGTCCAGCACCGGGCCGATGACCTGCTTGACGATGCCTTGGGTGCCGGTCGTGGCGGGAGCAGCAGCTGCCATGGGTGTGAAGAAAGGGTGGCGGGGAGGCCCAGCGGGAACCATCCCGCATGAAGCGGCGCAACCTTACCACTGCGTCAGACCCCAGTGGGCAACCGCTGCCGTGGCCGCTTCAGTGGGGGGAGATGGCTCGGGCAGCGAGCCGGAGGCGGGTGCGGGCGCGTCGCCGCGCAGCCGTGGAGCAGGCCAGTGCTGGGGCCCGTCGGCGGCTTCGGATCAGGGGGCCTGCTCGGCGCCGGGATCGGTGCGCGCCTGGTCCAGCGGGCGCCTGCAGGGACGTCCAGGCAAGGGGCCAGCACCAGAGCGGCCGGCACAGGAACGTCCAGCACCCGAAACGCCCGCAGCAGCCAGATCCGGCTTCAAGCAGTTGCGACCGCTACCGGTTCGGTCACCCGAACTGCCGACCCCTGGCGTCGATCACGCCTTGGCGCATAGGTTGGCACTCGAAGGGCGCGAGTGCTAGCGCCTCCTCATCGGTGGCTTCTGCCCCGCCTCCAGGCGTCGATTCCTCGACCTGAGGCCCTGGGTTCGCCGCTGGCTCCGCGTCCACCCTTTTCGCGAACACTCAACTTTTTATCCATGGCAGCTGTTTCCCTCAGCGTCTCCACGGTCAAACCGCTCGGAGATCGCGTTTTCATCAAAGTGTCTGAGTCGGAGGAGAAAACCGCCGGCGGCATCCTTCTCCCTGACACCGCCAAGGAAAAGCCCCAGGTGGGTGAGGTCGTCCAGGTCGGCCCCGGCCGCCGCAACGACGATGGCTCCCGCACGGCCCCCGAAGTGGGCATCGGCGACAAGGTTCTCTACAGCAAGTACGCCGGCACCGACATCAAGCTCGGCACCGATGAATACGTGCTGCTGTCCGAGAAGGACATCCTCGCCGTCGTCAGCTGAGAGCGGCGCTGCGGCCTGACCGGCCCTGAGCTTTCAGTCCTAAATACCCCCTAACGAGCCCCAACCCCCATGGCCAAGCGCATTATTTATAACGAGCAAGCCCGCCGGGCCCTCGAACGCGGTATCGACATCCTCGCT
This sequence comes from uncultured cyanobacterium, assembly GCA_903934745.1. Classification (GTDB taxonomy): domain Bacteria; phylum Cyanobacteriota; class Cyanobacteriia; order PCC-6307; family Cyanobiaceae; genus Cyanobium. Next base: position 2,619 of record CAIZOZ010000407.1, on the reverse strand, counting down.
GAGGCGGTCGCCGTCACCCTCGGTCCCAAGGGCCGCAACGTGGTGCTGGAGAAGAAGTTCGGTGCTCCCCAGATCGTCAACGATGGCGTCACCATCGCCAAGGAGATCGAGCTCGAAGACCACATCGAGAACACCGGTGTCGCCCTGATCCGTCAGGCCGCCAGCAAAACCAACGATGCTGCCGGTGACGGCACCACCACCGCCACCGTCCTGGCCCACGCCATGGTCAAGGCCGGTCTGCGCAACGTGGCGGCGGGTGCCAATGCGATCACGCTCAAGCGCGGCATTGAGAAGGCCACCGAGTTCCTGGTCAAGAAGATCGAGGAGCACGCCAAGCCGATCAGCGACAGCAATGCCATCGCCCAGGTGGGCACCATCTCCGCCGGCAACGACGAAGAGGTGGGCCGCATGATCGCCGACGCGATGGATAAGGTCGGCAAGGAGGGCGTGATCTCGCTCGAGGAAGGCAAGTCGATGACCACCGAACTGGAGGTCACCGAAGGTATGCGCTTCGACAAGGGTTACATCTCCCCTTACTTCGCCACCGATACCGAGCGCATGGAGGCGGTGCTCGAAGAGCCCTACATCCTGCTCACCGACAAGAAGATCGGTCTGGTGCAGGACCTGGTGCCCGTGCTCGAGCAGATCGCCCGCACCGGCAAGCCGCTGCTGATCATCGCCGAGGACATCGAGAAGGAAGCCCTCGCCACCCTGGTGGTGAACCGCCTGCGCGGTGTCCTCAACGTGGCTGCCGTCAAGGCTCCTGGTTTCGGTGATCGCCGCAAGGCCATGCTCGAGGACATCGCCGTTCTCACCAACGGTCAGCTGATCACCGAGGATGCCGGCCTCAAGCTGGAGAACACCAAGCTGGAGATGCTGGGCACCGCCCGCCGCATCACCATCAACAAGGACACCACCACGATCGTCGCCGAAGGCAACGAGGTGGCGGTGAAGGCCCGCTGCGAGCAGATCCGCAAGCAGATGGACGAAACCGACTCCTCCTATGACAAGGAGAAGCTGCAGGAGCGTCTGGCCAAGCTGAGCGGCGGTGTGGCCGTGGTCAAGGTGGGTGCCGCCACCGAAACCGAGATGAAGGACAAGAAGCTGCGCCTCGAAGATGCCATCAACGCCACCAAGGCGGCTGTTGAAGAAGGCATCGTCCCTGGCGGCGGCACCACCCTGGCTCACCTGGCTCCGGCCCTCGAGGAGTGGGCGGCTGCCAACCTCTCCGGCGAGGAGCTGATCGGCGCCACCATCGTCGCTTCGGCCCTCACCGCTCCGCTCAAGCGGATCGCCGAGAATGCTGGTGCCAACGGCGCCGTCGTCGCCGAGCACGTGCGCAACAAGCCCTTCAACGAGGGCTACAACGCCGCGACCGGTGAGTACGTCGACATGCTGGAAGCCGGCATCGTCGATCCCGCCAAGGTGACCCGCTCCGGTCTGCAGAATGCCGCCTCGATTGCCGGCATGGTGCTCACCACCGAGTGCATCGTGGCCGACATGCCCGACAAGAAGGAAGCTGCTTCCGCCGGTGGCGGCATGGGCGGCGGCGACTTCGACTACTGATCGAGTCTCGCGACCTCGGTTGGGTCGTTGATCTTCAGATCTGCTTCAGGGGGAGGGCTTCGGCTCTCCCTTTTTTCATGCCTCCCTTTTCTCATGGCAGAGATGACAGGCTGGGGATCACCCCTGGCCATCCCGCGGCGGGCCAACGATGGCGATTGTGCGCCCAGGGGATCAACCTCAATGCCCTTGGCAAGGAGGCCTACAGCAGCGAGTTCACGCTGTAGTCGGCACAAACGCCAGGGCGACGCCGTTGTTGCAGTAGCGCTTGCCGGTGGGTCTGGGCCCGTCGTCGAACACGTGGCCCTGGTGGCCGCCACAGCGGCGGCAGTGGTATTCGTTGCGAGGCAGGATCAGTTTGAAATCTTTTTGGATCACCACGGCGTTGGCCAGCGGCTGCCAGAAGCTGGGCCAACCGGTGCCGCTGTCGAATTTGGCCTTGGAGCTGAACAGGGGCAGCCGGCAGCCGGCGCACACGAAGCTGCCGTTGCGATGTTCCTGGTTGAGCGGACTGGAGAAGGGGCGCTCGGTGCCCTCACGGCGCAGCACCGAGAAGGCAGCCGGGCTCAGACGCTTCTTCCATTCGGCCTCACTGAGATCCCATGCAGGGTCAAGGGCCTTGGCGGCGGCCGCGACCGGTTTGGCAGGCAGGAAGGGAATCAGGGCCACCAAGGGGGTGCCCAGGCGTTGCAGCAATTGGCCGATCACGGCGCGTCGGGAATGGAGCGACATCGTGGCTTCAGTTCAGCCAGCCGGCGCTGAGCACCACAGCCAGACCCATAAAAATGGCCAACAGCGTCCAGCTGACGCGGTTGAGGGTGTTCTCGGCGCTGCGGGCGCTGGTGAACATGGAGCCGCCGCTGGCCGCCAGGCCGCCCATGCCATCGCCTTTGGGGCTGTGCAGCAGCACACTGATGATCATCAGGATGCCGCTGAGCATCCAGAACCAGGTGGCTGCGGAGCGAAGCATGGTGGCAGTGGATACACGCTGAGAGAACCTTAAGCGGCCTACCTGAACCTTGCGCGGCATGCCAGGCCATGGAGCAGCCAGGGCTG
>CAIZOZ010000406.1 GCA_903934745.1 uncultured cyanobacterium | reverse complement strand
GCTGCTTCATGGGCTGAGGTCTGCTGCAGCCCGCAGCGGTCGGCTAGGCAGCGAACCCCATCACGCCAGCCATCCGCATTGGCCACCAGCTCATGGTGGTGAGGAGCAGCTGCGCCACCTGGAGCAGGCCAGTGCCCCATCCTGCCGGAACCGTTGGCGGGCATGGACCCAGGCAGTGGGATCCTGGCCCCATCTTCAGCCCCGCTGGCCCGCTGCCGTGACCCTCAGCGACAAGCTGTTCTATTGGGTGTTCCAGAACCACCCGGACCGGATCCTGGAGCTGCAGCCGGATCTGGCTAAGGCGCCCGGTGGCTACAGCTTCTCGGCCCCGGCCCTGAAGGAGCGTGAACGGCGTCTGGATGGCCTGTTCCGACCCTCGCAGGAATCCGCGCAGCAGCCGGTGGTGATCCTGGAGGCGCAGATGGCGGCCGATACCGCCTTTCTGCGGCGTCTGTATCTGGAGAGTGCGATGCTGCTCGATCAGGAGCCGGGCGTCGACCACTGGCGGGTGGTGGTGATCTGCCCGCATCGGCGTCTGAACTTCGGCCGAGAGCTGGCGGTGGTGGAGTTTGTGCGCGAACGGGTGCACTGGATCGAGCTGGAGGCGGCGGCGGCCGATCCCGATGCCCCGCCGCTGCTGCGGGCCCTGGCGCTGTTGGTGGAGCCGGAGGAGCAAGTGCCGAAACGCAGTGCCGCCATCCGCCGGCAGTCAGCTGGCACCCCTGAGGCCGCAGGGTTGGCGGATGTGATCGCCGCTATCGTGATCACACGGTTCAGCGGCCGATCGCTGGAGGAGCTCTGCACCATGGGCGGCATCACCCTTGAGGATCTGAGCCAGAGCGTGGCGTATCAGGAGATCTTCGGGCAGGGCCGCCAGGAAGGACGCCAGGAAGGCCGGCAGGAAGGCCGCCAGGAAGGAGAGCTGGAGATCGCTCTGCTCCTGCTGCGACGTCGCTGCGGCAACATCACCTCCGATCAGGAGAGCCGTATCCGCTCTCTGCCCCTGGTGCAACTCGAGGCGCTGGCGGAAGCACTGCTCGATTTTCGCGGCGCAGCGGATCTGGAGCGTTGGCTGGCAGCTGGTGGCTGAACCACGCTGGCCGCGGCCCCCTCTCTGGGGCTGCGGTGGGATCCTGGCCCATCTCACCCTCCGTCTGGCCCGCTCAGCTCAGCTCCTGGCTGATGCGCCAGAGGGGCGGTTCTGCCTTGCGACGGACGTCCGATCTGGCTGCTGGGCGTGAAGCGGGCAGGCTGGCGGGGCTGGCCGTGGGCGAAGGCGGTGCGGCGATCTCCCGCTCGATCGCCGGGAGATCGAGCCGAGCAGCGGCGACATGAACTTACTAGGCTAGCCAGATCAGCTAGCTGATTCCCCATGGTCGCCCAGTGGACGTTGCAGGACGCCAAGAATCGCTTCAGTGCCGTGGTGGAGGCGGCCCTGGCCGGGGAGCCCCAGAAGGTCACCCGCCGGGGACGCTGGGTGGGGGTGGTGCTCTCGGCCGCGGAATATGAGCGCCTGCGCCGGCTGGATCAGGCGAATGCGCCCTCGCTGCCGGAGCTGCTGCTGGCCCTGCCGCAGGACGACGAACCCTTCGAACGCCTGGGGCTGACGCCGCGGGAGTTTCCGTGTTCCTGATCGACACGATGGTGCTCTCGGAGCTGCGGCGGCGTCAACGTGATCCCGGCGTGGTGGCCTGGATCACCGAGCAGCGCCAGGACGACTGTTTTCTGAGTGTGGTGAGCATCGGCGAGATCGAGCGCGGCATCGCCAGGCGGCGTGCCGCTGATCCGGTTTTCGCCGGCGAGCTGGCGGTCTGGCTGGATCGGTTGCTGCGGTTGCACGGCGAGCGGCTGCTGGCGGTGGATCTGGCCATTGCCCGCCGCTGGGGCCAGCTTTCCGCCGCCCTGGGTCACGACAGTGCTGACCTGCTGATCGCCGCCACCGCCTTGGAGCACGGTCTCACCGTGGTGACCCGCAACCTGCGCCACTTCACCCCCACCGGTGTGGCCACGCTCAATCCCTGGCAGGCCGGCGGCGAGGCCTGAGCCGTATCCCTTGCTGGTGTGGAAGTCTCGGCCAGCAGATCGATGGCGGCGCTGCCCAGGGGACCCTCAGGTGTCTGCCAATCCCAGGGCGGCCCGTAACGCCTGCTCCAGAGCGTCCATTTCAGCGGCGCTGAGCCGGGTGAGGGGGCCTTCGCCGATGCGGTTGCGATCCAGGGCTCGGGGTTGCTCCGCCATGGCCCAGCATTCCCGCAGCAACCGGTCGCGCGCGGAGATGGGCACGCGCAGGGCTTCGGCGCCGCGGCGCCGCTGGGTGGTGAGGGGCACCACCACCACCGGCCGTATCTTGCCCACTTCAGCCCCCTGATTGGGGTTGAGTCGTGCCACCCACACCTCACCGCGGCGCATCAGCGCCACCACAGTGCGACCGAGGCGGTGCTCACGGGCGCCTCAGCCCCTGCCAGGGCCTCGTTCTCGGCCATCAGGAAATCGGCCTACCTGGCCGGCCAGCAACTCCCCCCATCCGTGGTTCGGGGATGCCCACCCGGCCGGGGCGACCCCAGCACCGAGCAGCGGTGCCATACTCCAGAGGTCGGCTTTCGGGCCGACTAGGTGGCTCACACCAGTGTTTCGGACAGCGGTTCGATTCCGCTCAGCTCCATTCCCCAACTTCCGGCTGCGGCCGGCTGGGCCTTCCGGGGCTGCAATGGTTTCGACGGGGCATAAGGAGGGTGACTGAAGCCTGCTCGGTAAGAGCAAACCCGTAACAGCGAACAACATCGTTCGTTTCTCCCGTCAAGCCGCCCCTGTGGCTGCCTGACACTCTTAACGGAGACGGGGTGAGATCAGCCTTGTCACCCAAATGATCCATGGGGCCTGGAAGGGCCCCTTTTAATCGGCTCCAGCCAATCCTTTCGACTCGTTGTCCGATCAGTTGGCCTTGGAACTCGGACCAGGGCGGCCTGAACATCAACGGTTGAGCTGAGCTTCAGGTCCGCGGCGAGCAGGCGCCCTCCGTTCAGGGTGTGGTCAGTTTGAGTTGGCTGGCCTTTTGGGTTGGCTGGCCCTGGCTGGCGCTGTTCCCGAAGCCCATAAAGCCACTCCAGACGGCCAGTTCCTCCAGGCTCTGCATTCCTTCGCGCCGTTCAGCGCCATGCACCCAGGTGGGATAGGCCTCAACTTTGGCGGCAGTGCACTTGTCAGCTCCAGCCTGATCTTTGGCGCATTCCACATAGAGCAACCGATCCCCGGCCTGCTGGCCGAAGAGGTTCTTCTGGCGGAAGCAGTGGGTGCACCAATAGGCGCCGTAGAAAATCACCCCTTGCTGGCGCAGGTGGTCGGCGAGGGCGATCTGCTCCGGGGTGGAGGCTTTGAGGGCCTGCCCCAGGCTGGGGGTGGTGCTCGGGCCGCTGGGCTCGGCGGCCGGTTGGGAGGGGGTGAGGAGAGCGGCTGGGTTGCCGGCCCGCACTGGGCTGGCCCAGCCCAGCAGCGGTACGAGCGCCGCGAACAACAGAAAATGTCCGGGACGGAGGAAAGGGCCCATGAAGGCGGATCTGCAGCTGGTATTTGGTCGAAATCTAGGAAGGTTGCTGGCGTACGGCCTTCCGCCCCTGCTGGCGGCCTCGCTGGTCCCCAGCGGCTGAGACAATGCACCCACAGAGCCCCGGCTGATGAGCGTCAACGGCTACCGCGACTATTTCAAGGTGCTCGGTGTCGAGCGTGGCGCTGATGCCGACACGATCAAGCGGTCGTT
>CAIZOZ010000405.1 GCA_903934745.1 uncultured cyanobacterium | reverse complement strand
GGAATCATCTGCTCAATGAAGGCCCGATCGAAATCAGGGGCACGTTTCAGCGCCTCCAGACTGATCCCCATCCCATGCCTTCCCATGGCGCCATGACCCATGCCCCATGGCATCCCGGTAGCCGCAACTGGCCATGAACTAGCGAGGTCGGATCCAAACCACTGCCGATACCAGCGGCGCATCTGGTCATTTTCACGCGTCTGGCTGGTCTTGATGCGTTGGGCCAGGGCCTTCAGCTCTGGATGGTGGGCACGGCTGAGGGCAAGATCCGCCATGGCGATGGCTCCATCGTGATGCGGAATCATCATCACGATGAAGCGTTGATCACCCATGCCCCTGGTCACGGGCCCAGCACCACCCATGCCCAGGCCGGAGTGGCACGGAATGGCAGCGCCAGCAGGGGTTTGAGTCCCTGCATCAGCGGGCAGCGCCAGCAGCAACAGTGCTGAGATGCCAGCCCTCACCAACCGACGCTTGGTGCTGGGGTTGAGCTGGAGACGGCCATGTGAAAGAGCCATGAACACACCTCATTCCGTCCTTGCAACTCCAGCCTGATCAAGGCTGCTGGTCCGGCACAGGGCGGACTGCCGACCCTGCCGCTGGAACCGAGCTGACGGCCAATCACCAACGGAGCGGGCGCGACACACACACCATGACCAGGCCTCACACCGTCCTTGCTTCGCCTGAGGATCGGATCACAATTTGACTTCATGGATTGTGGCGTGAAGCCATAATCTGCCGGGATTCGATCTGGCAGAAATTCGATCTGGCAGAAATTAATCTAGCGGAGATCAAGCTGCTGGGGATCACTCACTGAAGTGAAAAGATATTTTCGATCCATCAGAACCAAGCAGGCCAGAGCACTAGACCTAGAGTGAGGTCTCCCCTGGATGGAGAGTCAAGTGGTTGTCAGCGCCCCGCGCTCCGGCCTTGAGGCCGGCCAGAAAATCGGCGAGGTCGCCGAGCGCTCCGGTCTGCCGGTCAAAACCATTCGCTTCTATAGCGATGAAGGTCTGATCGTGCCGATCGGTCGTTCGCAAGGCCGCTATCGCCTGTTTGGCGAGGAGGTTTACGCCGAGCTTGCGCTGATCCGCACCCTCAAGGCGATGGAGATCCCCCTGGCCGACGGGCGACGCATCCTCGAAGCGCGGCGTTCTGGTGTGTGCACCTGCGCTGATCTCAAGGCCACGATCGCTGTCAAAGTGGGCGAAATCCAGGCCAAGCTCGCCTCGTTGCAGGAGTTGCGCACTGAGCTGACCGGACTGCTGCACAACTGGGAAGACTGTGGCGGCCAGAAGCACACAACCCCGCAGCCAGCAGGGCACGAAACAGCCGCGCCAGCGGCAGGACCGCACAGATCGCCAGCCACAGTCCAGCCAGGCCTTGTTGAATCCAGAGCCGATCCAACTTGAGCCGTGAACTCCGCCCAGATCCAGCACTGAAGCCGGGGCGACAACCATGGACAGCAGCACTGGAGCAGCGGGGCTGAACGCTTTCCACTCCTATCTAGAATACCAACAGCACACCTGCCAAGGACCAAGTTGTGGCTGCCATGATCCTGGCTGACGAGGGAGAGAATGAGCCTAAATATAGCGAGTCTAGAGAAAAATTTCTGGCGATATTAAAGATTAAATCGGCCTAGCAGTTGGCCGCTAGTGGCAGCAAGGCTTCGCCTCCCTGACCCCAGCCGCAATGATCTGCTCAGATTTGTTTGAAGTGTCACATTTCGGGCTGAGGCTTGCTAGACAATGAAGCGATTGGCATCCTAGGAAAGCTTGATGACAGAACACGGCAAGTGCCCTTTTATGGGCCACGGTGATGGCACAATGTCGGGTCGGGGGCCGGCACCGCGCGACTGGTGGCCTCATCAGCTCAACCTGGCGATCCTTCACCAGCACAGCCCTGGCGCCAACCCGCTCGGGGCTGATTTCAATTACGCCGAAGCCTTTCAACAGCTTGATTACGCAGCTCTCAAGCGTGATTTGCAGGCGCTGATGACCGACTCCCAGGATTGGTGGCCGGCGGACTGGGGCCACTACGGCGGTCTGTTCATTCGCATGGCCTGGCACAGCGCCGGCACCTACCGCACGGGCGATGGGCGCGGCGGCGGTGGCACCGGCAACCAGCGCTTTGCCCCGCTCAACAGCTGGCCCGACAATGGCAACCTCGACAAGGCCCGCCGCCTGCTCTGGCCGATCAAACAGAAGTATGGAAATTCAATCTCCTGGGCCGATTTAATCATCCTGACCGGCAATTGTGCGCTGGAATCGATGGGCTTTCCCACCTTCGGATTCGCCGCCGGCCGCGTTGACATCTGGCAGCCAGAGGAGGACATCTACTGGGGCCGGGAAACCAGCTGGCTGGGGGATGAGCGCTACAGCGGTGATCGAGAACTGGAGGCCCCCCTGGCTGCGGTGCAGATGGGCTTGATCTATGTGAATCCGGAAGGCCCTAACGGTGTGCCCGATCCGCTGGCCTCTGGCCGTGATGTGCGCGACACCTTCGCCCGCATGGCCATGAATGATGAAGAAACTGTGGCCTTGGTGGCCGGCGGCCACACCTTCGGAAAAGCCCATGGCGCTTGTCCTGAGGAGTTGTTGGGTCCGGCTCCGGAGGGGGCGCCGCTGGAGCAGCAGGGCCTGGGTTGGCGCAACACCTACGGCAGTGGCAAGGGCGCCGACACCATGACCAGTGGCATCGAAGGAGCCTGGAAGCCCCATCCCACCCGCTGGGATGGGGGCTATTTCGAGATGCTGTTCGGCTACGAGTGGGATCTGGTCAAGAGCCCGGCTGGGGCTTGGCAATGGTGTGCCCGCGATGTACGGGAGGAGCACCTCATCCCCGATGCCCACGACCCCGATAAGAAGCATCCGCCGATGATGACTACAGCGGATCTTTCGTTGCGCTTCGATCCGATCTACGAGCCCATCTCCCGCCACTTCCACCAGAATCCAGCGGCGTTTGCCGATACCTTCGCCCGGGCCTGGTTCAAACTCACCCATCGCGATCTTGGCCCCAAGGGCCTCTATCTCGGTCCGGAAGTGCCGGCAGAGGATCTGATCTGGCAGGATCCAATCCCTGCGGCCCATGGCCCGCTGCTCGATGCCACCGCGGTGGCCAATCTCAAAGCCCGCGTGCGTCGCTCAGGGTTGACCGTCTCCGAGATGGTGAGCACAGCCTGGGCTTCGGCCTCCAGCTTCCGTGGTTCTGATAAGCGTGGCGGCGCGAATGGCGCTCGGATTCGCCTCAACCCTCAGAACAGCTGGGCGGTGAATCAACCGCCCCAGCTGGCGCGAGTGCTGGCCGTTTTGTCGGACATCCAGGCGGCGTTCAACGACAGCCAGGCCGACGGTTGCCAGGTGTCGATGGCCGATCTGATTGTGCTGGCCGGATGCAGCGCCGTCGAAACCGCGGCTGAAGCCGCAGGGCATCGGGTCACGGTGCCCTTCCAACCGGGCCGCGCCGATGCCAGTCAGGAGCAGACCGATGCGGAATCCTTTGCGGTGCTGGAGCCCCGCTCCGATGGTTTCCGCAACTATCAGCAGGCGGCGATGAGCGTGCCTGCTGAGCACCTGCTCGTGGATCGGGCCCAACTGCTGCAACTCAGTGCTCCAGAGATGACGGTTCTGGTGGGTGGCCTGCGGGTCCTGGGCGCCCATCCAGAGGGCCAATCCCACGGCGTGTTCACGCACCGGCTGGGTCAACTCACCAATGACTTCTTCGTGAACCTGCTGGCGATCGACACCGTCTGGACACCCACCTCCGAGGCTGGTGACACCTTTGAGGGCCGGGATCGGCTCAGTGGTGCTCTGCGCTGGACCGGCACGCGGGTTGATCTGGTGTTCGGCTCCAACTCCCAGCTCCGGGCCGTCGCCGAGATCTATGCCCAGAGCGACGGTGGCGAGCGGTTTGTGCATGATTTCATCGCCGCCTGGACCAAGGTGATGAATCTGGATCGCTTTGATCTGCTCAAGTCGCACTAATTGCTGAACGTAGGAGTGGCCTTGCTGCGGGCCCCTGCCGCGGCATCTTTTTAGGCTGGAGCTGATGGCTGTGGGACGTTGAATCGCCTGGGAGGCTGTAGCACAGCGGTGCTGTCTTGGCCTGGAATCACCTCACTCAGGGACTGGATGCCACCCAGTCCCGGCTCGGGACCGCAATTTCAGGCCAGACCGGGGCACAAAGCTGAAGCAATTCAGGCATTCTTCGGTTCAGTTCATAGCTTGTAAACGCTCTTGAAGTTCCAAAACCCCAGGTAACGACATGTCTTTTTAACGGAGTTGTTCCGGGAGGAGATCCCTATGGTCACCGCAGTTGTTGGTGCACGCCGTGACCCCTTCTCCCAGTCCCCGCGGCGAACTTCTTACCCAATTGGCCGTAGCGGCGCTTGGTGCCGGTGTGGTCACCAGCATCGCCGTGGCCCAGGGCCAGAACCCCCTCACCGCCCTCTCGATCACCCTGTTTTCCGCCATGGCGGCGGTGCTGGTGGGTCAGGTGATCTGATCCCTATGGGGAGCAAGAGCTCTGAACCACGCACCGATCAGCTGCTTGAAGTCTGAGGCGGGCCCGACGGCTGCCTGAGCCTGACTGCAGCGAAGCTGGGCCGGTGGGGCTCTCTTGCTTCTCGTGCTACACCCTGCTGCGGCAACGGCAGACCCAGGCATGAGCACCGACTTACGCCGGCAGATGCCGGCCCTCGCCAACAAGACCTACTTCAACTACGGCGGCCAGGGACCCTTACCGAACGCTTCACTGGCGGCCATCCAGGCCGCCTGGACCACGATCCAGGAGCTGGGGCCGTTCACCAGCGAGGTGTGGCCCTTTGTGGCCCGCACCACCGACCACCTGCGCCAGCGCCTGGCCGGCTGGTTCGGGGTGCCTCCAGGGCGGGTGGCCTTCAGTGAGAACGTCACCGCGGGTTGCCTGTTGCCCCTCTGGGGCCTGCCCTGGCAGGCGGGCGATCAGCTGTTGATCAGCGATGCCGAACACCCTGGCGTGGTGGCGGGTTGCCGCGAACTGGCCCGGCGTGAACAACTGGAGCTGGCCGTGCTGCCGGTGCTGCAGCTGCGTGGCACGGCCGAAGCGGCCGCCACGGGCACCCTGGCGGCCCTGGAAGCGGCCCTCACGCCCCGTACCCGCCTGGTGGTGCTCTCGCACCTGCTCTGGAACACCGGCCAGTTGATGCCGATCGCCGCCGTGGCCGAGCGGCTCCAGGCCCATCCCCGCCAGCCCTGGCTGCTGGTCGATGCGGCCCAGTCCCTGGGGGCGATTCCGGTGGCTGAGGCCGCTGCCGCCGCCGATATTTACGCCTGCACCGGCCACAAGTGGTGTTGCGGCCCTGAGGGCCTGGGGGCGTTCGCGCTTTCGGAGCGCCTGCTGGCCGAAAGCCGCCCCACCCCTGATCGGTTGGCGCAGCCTCAGCAACGAAACGGCCGCCGGCAGCGCCTTCCATCACGATGCCCGCCGCTTCGAGGTGGCCACCTCTTGTCTGCCCTTGTTCGCCGGTCTGGACAGCTCCCTGCAATTGCTGGAGGCCGAAGGCGATGCCCAGGCCCGTCTCGAGCGCATTCGTGAACGCAGCCAGCAGCTCTGGCAGGGCCTGCAGCTGATCGAGGGGGTACAGACCTTGCTGGAGCAACCACCGCCGGCCGGCCTGGTGAGTTTTGTGCTGGGGGCTGGAGCTCAGGGGCCGATGGCGGCTACTACGGCGGCTGAATGGGTGCAGCGCCTTGGCGCCGAATCGATCTGGCTGCGCAGCCTTGCCGATCCGATCTGCTTGCGGGCCTGCACCCACCTCACCACCACGGCAGCGGAAGTGGACCAGCTGCTGGCTGCCCTGCAGTCGGGTCTGCTTCCTGCATGAAAAAGGGCCCTGGCGGGCCCATGAGCTGGGAGCGTGCTGGCCATCGCTCCCGGAGTTTGAAGTAGAAGCCTCAGATCGGATCGGCCGGAATCACGCCCTCCACCGCCGCCTCGTGAGTGAGCAGGTTGCGGTACACCCAGCCAGCCAGCAGGGCTCCGATGATCGGTGCCAGCCAGAACAGCCACAGTTGACCCACGGCCTCACCGCCCACCCAGAGCGCCACGCCGGTGCTGCGGGCGGGGTTCACCGAGGTGTTGGTGACGGGGATGCTGATCAGGTGGATCAGCACCAGTGACAGGCCGATCGGCACACCGGCGAAGCCCGAGGGGGCCAGCTTGTCGGTGGCGCCGAGAATCACCAGCAGGAAGAAGAAGGTGAGGATGATCTCGATCAGCAGCGCCGCGCCCAGGCCGTAGCCGCCGGGGGAATGGGCGCCGAAGCCATTGGTGGCGAGGGGGTTGCTGCCCACCAGCTCAAAGCCGGGCCGGCCACTGGCGATCAGCTTGATCACGCCACCGGCGAGCACCGCACCGATCACCTGGGCGACGATGTAGGGCAGCAGGCGTGAACCGGGGAAGCGGCCACCGGCCCAGAGGCCGAAACTCACAGCCGGATTGATATGGCAACCGGAGATATGGCCGATGGCATAGGCCATCGTCAACAGGGTCAGACCGAAGGCCAGCGCCACGCCCAGAAAGCCGAGGCCCAGGGGGTTGGCGGCGGGGTTGTCATAGGGGAAGACGGCAGCCAGCACGGCACTGCCGCAACCACCGAGCACAAGCCAGAAGGTACCGAATAATTCAGCGAGAAAAATCTTCGGTAAGGGGGCACCCTGCGCCATGACAATCAAGGAACAACAACCCCCGGAACTTAGCCAGCACCTCTTGGCCCGTCCGGCCGGATCGCCAATCTGTGACAAAAGCGACAGCGGCTACCACCGGCCATGTCCCCAGTGATCAGGTCGGCGCCAGGTCAACGCCTGTTCAGGCAGCTGCGGGCCTCTTCCCGATCATCGAAATGCACCTTCTCGCTGCCGAGAATCTGGTAATCCTCGTGGCCCTTGCCGGCGATCAGCACCAGATCGTCAGGGCCGGCGGTGGCAATCGCCAGGGCAATCGCTGCCGCCCGATCGGGCTCCACCCGCGCTGCCGCTTCGGCTGGAATGCCGGCCACCACGTCCTCAAGGATGCGCCCGGGATCCTCGGTGCGGGGATTGTCAGAGGTCACCACCACCGCATCGGCCAGCCGGGCGGCGATCGCCCCCATCAGCGGGCGCTTGCTGCGATCGCGATCACCGCCGCAGCCGAACACGCAGATCAGCCGGCCCGCCGTGAACGGGCGGCAGGCGGCCAGGGCGTTCTCCAGGCCATCGGGGGTGTGGGCGTAATCCACCAGCACCGCCGGGGCTCCCTCCGCGCCGCCCGTCGCCAGCACCCGTTCCATCCGGCCCGGTACGCCGCCGAAGCTGGCCAGGGCCTCGAGCAGGGGTGCCAGAGGCAGGCCCTGCTGGGCCAGCACCCCCACGGCCTGCAGCAGATTCATCAGATTGAAACGACCCACCAGCGGTGAGCGGAAGGAGCCGCTGCCGACGGGAGTGATCAAGCTGCCGGCCATGCCGCTCGCCGCCATCGTCAGGTCGTCGATACGCAACTCGGCGGCAGGGTCCTGCAGCGAACTGCGCCAGCAGGGGCTGCCGGCAGCGAGCAGTCGTTCAGCCAGCTGCCTGCCCCAGGGATCATCGACGTTGACCACGGCGCCACCGGCCAGCAACGGTGACGTGCAGTCCGGTGGCGCAAATAATGGTGGCGCGAACAGCAGGGCCTTGGCCTCGAAGTAGGCCTGCATCGACGGGTGGTAGTCGAGGTGGTCCTGGGTGAGGTTGGTGAACACGGCGCCAGTGAAGCGGCAGCCCGCCACCCGCTGCTGATCGAGGGCATGGGAGCTCACCTCCATCGCCCCCAGCCGCGCTCCGGCCGCTGCCGCCGCCGCCAGCTGGCTCTGCAGCCGATCGGCGAAGGCGGTGGTGTGCTGGGCGGTGACGCTATGGCCCGGCCAGCGGTTCACCAGGGTGCCGAACAGGGCCGTAGGCCGGCCCGCGGCGCTGGCCAGGTGCTCAATCAGATAGGTGGTGGTGGTCTTGCCGTTGGTGCCGGTGACGCCGATCAGCGCCAGCTGGCGGCTGGGTTGCTCCCAGAAGGCGGCTGCCAGTTCGCCGGTCTTGCGGGCCAGATCGTCCGCCAGCACCAGCACTGGATCGGTCGCGGCAGGTGGCACCTGGCGGGCGGCGGCCGCGCCGATCACAGCAGCGGCCGCACCGGCCTTCAGCACCTCGGGCCAGTAGCGGCCGCCGTCCACGGCACTGCCCGGCAGGCCGATGAACACATCGCCGGCCTGAATCCGGCGGGAGTCGCAACTGAGGCCCGAGAGCTCCGGGTTGGGCAAGCCCGGCGGCACCGCCAGACCCACCTCGTGCAGCAGCGAATGGAGACGCTTGGCCATGGCAACGCCGGGTGGATGCCACCCGGACGAACGTGCCGCCCTTTCTAAGCCGCAGGGCTGGCCCCGTGTCTGCTCAACCAGCTCTGCAGCTGCTCCCCCACCAGGCGCGGCGAGACCCGGGGCAGCTGGTGACAGCCGCCCTCGGCGTTCAGGAGCGCCAGCACCGGCACCTCCAGGTCGTAGCGGGCCTGCAGGGCAGGGTCGGCATCGATGTCGACCAGCTCCAGAACGGGAGCTGGATCGAGGGCCCGCAGCCGCTGTTCCAGCCCTTCGCAGAGGCAGCAACCGGCCCGGGTGTAGAGCCTCAGAACCGCCGTCATTCGGGCACCGGATCGCAGCCGCAGGGGGTGAAGGGATGGCAGCGACCGAGTCGACGCAGGGTGAGCCAGCCTCCCTTCCAGGGGCCGTGGCGGCTGATCGCCTCCAGGCCGTAGGCACTGCAGCTGGGAATGAAGCGACAGCGCGGACCCAGCAGCGGTGAGATGGCGAAGCGATAGGCGCCGATCAGGGCCAGCAGCACGGCGGCCAGGGCTGCATTGAGACGGCTGCGGAGGGCGATCAGCCTGACGTTTAGGATCGCGAATCGGCCGGACACGGCGGAGCAGCCGGGGTCACCCAGTCTGCCCCAGTCGCTGCCCGTTCGACCATCCCCTAGCTCTCATTCTCTATGTCTCGCTACCGCGGCCCTCGCCTGAGGATCACGCGGCGCTTGGGAGACCTTCCCGGTCTCACCCGTAAGTCCGCTAAGCGGTCTTATCCCCCCGGTCAGCACGGCCAAGCCCGTCGCAAGCGCTCCGAATACGCGATCCGTCTCGAAGAAAAGCAGAAACTGCGTTTCAACTACGGCATTTCTGAACGTCAGCTCGTCCGCTACGTCAAGAAAGCCCGTGCCCAGGAGGGTTCCACCGGAACCAACCTGCTCAAGCTTCTCGAAAACCGGCTCGACAACATCTGCTTCCGCCTGGGCTTCGGTCCCACGGTTCCAGGTGCCCGTCAGCTGGTCAACCACGGCCACGTCGTCGTCAATGGCCGGGTGGTCGACATCCCCTCCTTCCAGTGCAAGGCCGGTGATGTGGTGGCGATCCGCGAGCGCAAAGCCAGCAAGCTGCTCGCCGAAGCCAACATGGCCTTCCCGGGTCTGGCCAACGTGCCACCCCACCTGGAGTTCGACAAGGCCAAGATGACCGCCAAGGTCAACGGCAAGATCGAGCGCGAATGGGTCGCCCTCGAAATCAACGAACTGCTGGTGGTGGAGTTCTACAGCCGCAAGGTCTGAAGCACCGTTGCGAACGGGGTGGCGGCGTCACCCCTCGCACTTCCGATCCTTGGGCCCTGTTGCGCTTGGCGCGATGGGGCTTTTTTTGTCGCCGGCCATCGGCCCGGCCTTGATTGCCGGCCGTTGCTGTCTCGGGCTTGCCCGCTGGGTCAGGCGTACCAGAAACAGACCAACGCAACGTTGCTGGAGAAAGGGAAAGGCTCGGCAGCGGCGAGACAGTCGTGCCAGAGCCGTTCCTCGGCGCGCCGGCGCTGGCGCCGCAACGGCTAAAACCTGACTGGGCTGTGGTGGTGGTAGATCAGCACCAAGGGGGCCCATGGCGGCCACCGCCAGCGGCCCCTTGCCCTCATCCCTGGATCAACGTTTCCAGGGCCGCCGTCACGTCGTCCTGCCGCATCAGGGCTTCACCCACCAGCACCGCATCGGCACCAGCCGTGAGCACGCGATCGAGATCGTCGCGGCTGGCCAAGCCCGATTCGCTCACCAGCAGGCAGCCCTTCGCCCGGATCTGCTCGCCATAGCGCTCCATCAAGCGCTCGGTGGTGGCCAGATCGACCTCGAAGCTGCTCAGATCGCGGTTGTTGATGCCGATCAGTTGCACCCCCTCCAGAGCCAGTACCCGCTCCAGCTCGGCTTGATCGTGCACCTCCACCAGCACGGCCAGAGCCAGGCTGCGGGCCACCTTGAGCAGGTAGGCCAGATCCACATCGGTGAGAATCGCCGCGATCAGCAGCGCGGCATCAGCACCGGCGGCCCGGGCCTGATAGAGCTGGTAGGGGGAGAGAATGAAGTCCTTGCAGAGCAGGGGCAGCTCCACCGCCTGGCGCACCTCCACCAGCACCTCGAAGCCCCCCTGGAAGAACTGGCGATCGGTGAGCACCGATAGGCAGCTGGCGCCACCGGCTGCGTAGCCCCGGGCGATTGCCACCGCATCGAAGTTCTCGCGGATCACCCCCTTGCTGGGGCTGGCTTTCTTCACCTCGGCGATCACCGCCGGCTTGCGGCAGCTGGCTTTGAGCGCCGCGACGAAATCGCGCGGCGCCGGCAGCTCCGCCACCTGGCTCTGTAACTTCGGCAGCGGCACCCGCTCGCGGGCGCTGGCCACCTCCCGATCCTTGGCCCAGACGATCTCCTCGAGGATGTGGCGAGGCTTTTCCTCCGGGTGAGGAATGCCGAATTCAAGGTGAACCACCTTCACCGAGGGGTTGGGTGGCCGGCGACGGAACTCCATCTCAGGACCTCACAGATGCGATAGCCATGGCAGCTTGCTTGTAGGCCACTTCCACCACTTCGCTGAGGGTGGGATGGGTGTGCACCTCGTTGGCCAGCTGCTGCACGCTCTGGCGTCGGGCCACGGCATTGGCCACCTCCTGGATCAGATCGGCGGCATGGAGGCCATAGATGTGGGCCCCGAGCACTTCGCCGGTGTCCTTGCGGAACAGCAGCTTCATCAGACCATCGCTCTCCAGTTCCGCCAGCGCCTTGGAATTGGCCTTGAAGTAGCTGCGCACCGAACCGAGCTCAAAGCCCTCGCTGGTCGCCAGTTGCTTGGCCTCGGCCTCACTCAGTCCCACCGAGCTGATTTCCGGATGGGTGAAGGTGGCGGCGGGAATCGAGCGGTAATCGATGCGGCGCGGATGGCCGAGGATGTTGTCCACGGCCACGGCCCCCTGGGCGGCGGCGGTGTGGGCCAGCATCATCTTGCCGGTCACATCGCCCACCGCCCACAGATGGGGCACCGGCGCGGCACCGGCCTCACTGCTGGTCAGCACCCGCATCGTGTCGTCGACGGGGATGAAGCCGCGGTGGGTGGTGACGCCCACCGAGGCCAGGTTGAGCTCCTTGCTCACCGGCACCCGGCCCGTGGCCACCAGCACCGCATCCACCTCCAGGGTTTCGACCGGCTCGCGGGTTTTCATGTCCACCAGCTCGATCAGCACCGGGCAACCCGGGGTGATCGTCTTGGCCAGGACGCCGGCGCGGGCGTCGATCTCGCGGCCTTCAATCAGCTTGCGGGCCGCCAATTTGGCGATGTCGGGATCGAAGGTGGGCATCACCCGGTCGAGCGCCTCGATCATCGTCACTTCACAGCCAAGGGCGGTGTACACATCGGCAAACTCCAGGCCGATGTAGCCGCTGCCGATGATCGTGATCCAGCGGGGCAGCCATTCCAGGTTGATCGCCTCGTCGCTGGTGAACACGGTGCGGCCGTCGGTTTCGATGCCCGGCGGCACGAAGGGATCGGAGCCGGTGGCGAGGATCACCTCCCGGGCCCCATACACCCGCTCGATGCCACTGGCCTCGCGCACCGCCACCCGCTGGGGCCCTTCAAGCCGGCCCTTGCCCCGCAGAATGGTGGCGCCGGCGCGCTCCAGGCTCTTGGTGAGGTTGGTGCGAATCGTCGCCACCAGTTGGGCGGCGTGATCGGCGATCTTCTGGCGCTCAAAGCGCACCGGCGCCGCATGAATACCGAAGCCCTTGAGATGTTCGGCATCGGCCAGCTCCCGCACCCGGCCGCTGGCCGCCAGCAGCGCCTTGGAGGGGACGCAGCCCCGGTTCACACAGGTGCCGCCCATGTCGCGCGATTCGACGATCGCCACCTTGAGGCCGTGTTCCGCCGCATGCTTGGCCGCATCGAAACCGCCGTAGCCGGCGCCGATCACGATCACGTCGAAATCGAAGGAACCTGGGGCTGCGGTCACCGGGGGCTGTTGCGCTTGTTGAGCGGCATTCTCTCCCCTCAGGTGGCCGGCGTCGCCGTGCCGCCCAGCTGCTGCTGGCGCCAGCGCTCCAGCAGCAGCGGTGCCGCCGCCACCGCCACGTTCAACGACTCCACTGCGGTGCTGTGGGGAATGGTCACGCAGTGATCGGCCAGGGCCGCCAACTCCGCCGCCAGGCCGGCTCCCTCGTTGCCCAGCATCAGCACGGTAGGCAAGGTCCAGTCCAGGTCCCAGTAGGGCTGGCCGTCGCCCGCCCGGGTGGCCAGCCGCTGCAGCCCGGCAACACCGGCTTGCCGCAGGCGCTGGCGCAGCCCTTCGCCATCGAGCCGCTCCACCGGCAGGGCCAGGGCGGCGCCGCTGGAGGCCCGCAGCACCTTGGGGGCGTGGGGATCGGCACCATCGGCCAGCCACACCTGCTCAACGCCGGCGGCCAGGGCCGTACGCAGCAGGGTGCCGAGATTGCCCGGATCCTGGAGCCGATCCAGGGCCAGCACAAAGCTCGGGGCCGGGCCGGGCACCAGGGCGGGACGCTCAGCGATGGCCACCACCCCATCGGGGCTGCGGGTGGTGGCCACCGCCACCAGCACCTCGGCGCTGGCCGGCTGCAGACGGGTGTGGGAGTCCAGGGCCGCCACCAACGGGCCATGGCGACCAAGCCACTCGGGCGTGGCCAGCACCAATTCCAGACTCAGGCCCAGCCGCAGGGCCTCCTCGAGCAGGTGCGTACCTTCCAGTAGCAAACGCTGCTGCTGCTGACGGCCGCGGGCCTCATGAAGATCGCGCAGGCGACCCACCAAGGGATTGCGGCGACTGCTGATCAGTTCGAGGTCAGAAGCTCTGGTGGGAGCGGACATGCAGCTTCTCCTGCAGGATGAGCTGCTTGTCTTGCAGATCGAGACCACGGACGGAGACCACCTCCCCCTCCAGTCCCTGAGCCTGAAGATTTTCGATCAACTTACGCACCAAAATGTCCTCAACCGTGCTCTGGTCGAAGGCATCGGGTGTCAAGCTCTCGAGGAACTTGCCCACCTTGGTCGCCATGAACGCTGAGGCGTTAGTGATCTTGAGAACGATCATGGGTTAAGTGATGCGGATGGGGAGACTTGAACTCCCACGACATTGCTGCCACTAGTACCTGAAACTAGCGCGTCTACCAATTCCGCCACATCCGCGGGCGTAACGCCGCTGCGGAAACCGCGACGACTCGGGAACCATAAAACATCGCGGTCACCCCAGTCGAACGCTCAGGCCATTTTCAGCTCCCGGTTTCAGGTCCTGGTTCCACCCGGCGAGCGCCTCTGCCAGGCCCTGGTGCGCCTGATCCCAGGTCAAGACAGTTTGAGTGGCGGCCATCTGGACGGTGTGTCTTTTCATTGTCAAGATCTCGGAACCAGATGATCTGTGTGGACAGCTGAACCATGACCAGTACCGCCGTCCCCACCCCTTCCAAACTTGGCGCCGCCCTTTCGCTTGTCGACGTGCCTCCGCTTGCTTCCCTGGGCCAGCCCCGGCTTGAAATCCGCGGCGGCCGCCCGCTTGCCGGTGAGATCCGGGTCAGTGGCGCCAAAAATTCGGCTCTGGTGCTGATGGCAGCCTGCCTGCTCACCCGCGACACCCTGCGGCTGCGCAATGTGCCGCCCCTCACCGACATCACCGGCATGGGTGAGATCCTCGGTGCCCTCGGCGTCGCCGTGACCCGCAGCGGCGACAGCATCGAACTCAACGGCGACCACATCAGCAAGGCCGCTCCGCCCTACGAACTGGTCAACAGCCTGCGGGCCAGCTTCTTCTGCATCGGCCCCCTGGTGGCCCGGATGGGCATGGCCCAGGTGCCCCTGCCGGGTGGTTGCCAGATCGGCTCCCGTCCCGTGGTGGAACATGTCAAGGGACTCAAGGCCCTGGGTGCCCAGGTCACGATTGAGCACGGTGTGGTCACCGCCGTGGTGCCGGGCCGTAACCATCGCCTCACCGGCGGCCACATCCATCTCGATTGCCCCAGTGTGGGAGCCACCGAAACGTTGATGATGGCGGCCACCCTGGCCGACGGTGAAACCACCATCGACAACGCTGCCCAGGAGCCTGAGGTGATCGACCTGGCCCGGCTGCTGATGGCCATGGGGGCCAAGATCCGCGGTGCCGGCAGCCCGACGATCACGATCGTCGGTGTCGAGCGCTTGCATGGGGCCGACTACGCCGTCATCCCCGACCGCATCGAGGCGGGCACTTTCCTGCTGGCCGCCGCGATCACCCGCTCCGTATTGCGGGTTGCGCCCGTGGTGCCCGAGCATCTCGGTGCTGTGCTCACCAAGCTCGAAGAAGCGGGCTGCCGCATCGAGCACGACGGCCAGGGTGTGGTGATCGATGCCCAGCGCATCACCGCCGTGGATCTGCGCACCCAGCCCTTCCCGGGGTTCCCCACCGATCTGCAGGCACCCTTCATGAGCCTGCTGGCCACGGCTGAAGGCACCAGCATGATTGTCGAAAACATTTTCGAGAATCGTCTCCAGCACGTCGCTGAGCTGCAGCGCATGGGGGCTTCGATTCGGATGCAGGGCAACACCGCCATCATTGAAGGCGTGGCCCGCCTCAGCGGTGCTCCGGTTCACGGCACCGATCTGCGGGCTTCGGCGGCGATGGTGCTGGCCGGCCTGGCCGCCGAGGGCACCACCACGGTGCGGGGCCTGGAGTTCCTGGATCGGGGCTACGCCGATCTCGAAGGCAAGCTCAATGCTGTCGGTGCCGAGATCCGGCGTCTGCACGACGAGCCGGCCAGCCTGCCACTGGCCGCCTGAGTTCAGCCAGTCTGGCCTCAATCGGGTTCTGAGCCCTGTTGGGGCCTAAGATCGCCATCGCGGGAGCGTGCCGGAATTGGTAGACGGACTCGACTCAAAATCGAGCGCCTTCGGGTTTGTGGGTTCGAGTCCCACCGCTCCCATTGCCCCTTCAGCGCCCATCGCGGCGCTTGAGGCTGGTTCAGAAGTCCCGGGTTCTGCAGCGACCACCGGGACTGGCGCTTCCCCATCGGCTCGGCCGGCCAAGGGCTTGAGCGCCTCATCCGTGATGGGCACCTACGGCCGCTATCCCCTCGCGTTGGTGCGGGGCAAAGGTGTCTGGGTCATCGACAGCGATGGCCGGCGATATCTCGATGCCGTGGCTGGCATCGCTGTCTGCACCCTGGGCCACAGCGATCCGGTGCTGCGCCGGGCGCTTTGCCGTCAGCTCGGCAAACTCCAGCACGTTTCCAACCTCTACCGGATTCCCGAGCAGGAGGCCCTGGCCCAGGCCATCTGCCAGCGCAGCGGTGCTGATGCGGTCTTTTTCTGCAATTCCGGCGCTGAGGCCAACGAGGCCGCCATCAAGCTGGCCCGGAAACACGGCCATACGGTGCGCAGCATCGACCGCCCGTTGATCCTCACCGCCCAGGCCAGCTTCCACGGCCGCACCCTGGCTGCGGTCACGGCCACGGGCCAGCCCAAGTACCACCAAGGCTTTGAGCCGATGGTGGAGGGCTTCCGCTATTTCCCCTACAACGACACCGCCGCCTTCGAAGCCCTGCTGGCGGAATGCGAGGCCGAGGGGCCGAGGGTGGCCGCCGTCCTGCTCGAACCGATCCAGGGTGAGGGGGGCGTGATCCCCGGCGATCCGGCCTTCTTCCGCCGGGTGCGCGAACTCTGTGATCACCATCAGATCCTGCTGATCTTCGATGAGGTGCAGATCGGTGTCGGTCGCAGTGGCCAGTGGTGGGGCCATCAACGGCTCGGTGTCGAACCGGATGCCTTCACCATGGCCAAGGGCCTGGGCGGCGGCATTCCCATCGGCGCCCTGGCGGTGAAGAGCGCCGTCGATCACTTCCGTCCCGGCGACCATGCCAGCACCTTTGGTGGCAATCCCTTCGTCTGCCGCGCCGCGCTCACGGTGATCGCCGAAATCGAGCGCCGCCGGTTGCTGCCCCACGTGCAGGCGATGGAGCGGTTGCTGGTCGATCAGCTGTTGGAACTGGCCGGCCGCCATCCCGGCCGCATCGAAGAGGTGCGGGGCTGGGGCCTGCTGCAGGGCGTGGTGCTCTCCGAAGCCGGCCCCTCCGCCGCGGAGGTGGTGAAGGCGGCCATGGCCGAAGGCCTGCTGCTGGTGCCCGCCGGCCCGAGGGTGGTGCGCCTCGTGCCGCCCCTGGTGATCCGCCCCCGCCATCTGCGCAAGCTGATCAAGCGCCTGGAGAAGGCGTTGATCAGCGTTTGTTGAGGTGTCGATGCCAGGCCGTGCCGCTTCGGCCGCAATCCCACCGTCGACCGCTTCGCTGATTCCAGCCCTGGCCCCTGGCCAGCAGGAATTGCTGGGGCAACCCATCGCCCTCGGCCTGCCGGCCCCCGTCGATCTCGACGATCTGCTGGAACCCTTCGCCCGGCGCGGGGTTGATCTGGGACTGCAGCGGGTTGAGGCGGCCCTGGCCGAGGGGGGCCATCCCGAGCGCCGCTTTGCTGCGGTGCAGGTGGCCGGCACCAACGGCAAGGGCTCGATCTGCACCCTGCTGCACGCCATCCTGCGGGCTGCTGGACTGCGTTGCGCCAGCTACCGCTCCCCCCATCTGGTGAGCTGGTGCGAGCGCATCCAGCTCGATGATGCCTGGATCAGCCCCGCCCAGCTGCGCGCCGACCTGACCCGCTGGCAGCCGATCGGCCGCCGCCATCAGCTCACCCCGTTCGAGCTGTTGACAGCCGCCGCCTTTGATCGCTTTGCCAGCGAAGCCCCCGACCTGGTGATTCTCGAAGTGGGTCTCGGTGGTCGGCTCGATGCCACCACGGCCCATCCGCAGCGTTCCCTGCTCGGGTTCGGCAGCATCGGCCTGGATCACCGCGAGCATCTGGGTTCCACCCTGGCGGCGATCGCCGCCGAAAAGGCGGCGGTGATGGCCCCGGGCAGCCTGGCCTTCAGCGCCCCCCAGCACCCCGAGGTGGCGGCCGTACTGACGGCGGCAGCGCTCGAACGCGACTGTGAGTTGCGCTGGGTTGAGCCCCTGGCGACGCCTGAAGCCGGCGGCCCGTTATTGGGTCTGGCCGGCAGCTGGCAGCGCCGCAATGGGGCGGTGGCCCTGGCGATGGCCCAGACCCTGGCGGCGCGGGGCTGGCCCATCGACAGCGTGGCGATCGCCAGCGGTCTGGCGGCGGCCCGCTGGAGCGGCCGCCTGGAGCGCCGCCGCTGGCAGGGCCGCGAACTGCTGCTCGACGGGGCCCATAACCCGCCGGCGGCGCTGGCCCTGCGCCAGGAACTCGACAGCCAGCAGGGACGCCGTTGGCTGTTGGGCATTCAGCGCCATAAACAGGCCCCGGAGCTGCTGGATGCCCTGCTGGCTCCCGCCGATCAACTGGCGGTTGTGGCCATCCCGGCCCATGCCAGCTGGAGCGCCGCTGAACTGCTGGCCGAGCGCCCTGCCCTGGCCGGCCGGATCGAAGCGATCAGCGATCCGGTGGCGGCGCTCGATTGGCTCACGGCCCCGGGGCCCCTGCCGGTGGTGACCGGTTCGCTCCATCTGCTGGGCGCCTTGATCCCGCTGCTGGATCCCCTGGAGCCTGCCCCCAGGGGCTGAGCAGCCGCTGCCGCCTCTGGTTGTCGGGCAAAGCTGCGGGGCCGGGCTGCAAAGCCGCTGGGCGGGTTGGCAGCGGATCGGTCAGCATCAAGATCAGCCCCCAGCCCCACGCCCTCCCATGTCCTGGATCCCGCCTGTTGCCGCCTCCGCCCCAGCTGGACGCCTGCAGCGCAGCCTGCTCGGCCTGCTGCTGGCCCTGCTGCTGCTGCTCGCCGCACCCAGCGCTCCGGCCTGGGCTGAGTTCAGCGGCATCGACTACACCCTCACCAACCAGAACGAGCAGGATTTCAGCGGCCAGAACCTGGCCCACACCTCTTTCGCCGGCGTGCAGGGACGGCGGGCGCGCTTCGCCGGTGCGGACCTGCACGGGGCGATTTTCACCCAGGCCGCCTTCCCGGAAGCGGATTTCAGCGGTGCTGATCTCAGCGATGTGCTGATGGACAAGGTGGATTTCAGCGGCGCCGACTTCAGCGGTGCCGTATTGCGGGGTGTGATTGCCGCCGGCAGCAGTTTTGCCGGGGCGATCGTCACCGATGCCGATTTCAGTGAAGCCCTGCTTGATCGCAATGATCAGCGGGCTCTCTGCCGCGACGCCAGGGGCACCAATCCGATCACCGGCGTTGAGACCCGGCTGAGCCTGGATTGTGGATGAAGCGGCAGCCAGAGTGAACCTGGGCGCCTCACCGCCCGGGCGCCGGTGGCCATCCTGATGCGCCCTTGGCCTCCAGCCAGCCGCGCAATTTGCCGGGATTGAGCAGGCCGGCGGGGTCATGGTTGGTCTTGGCCGCCACCTGGGCTGGATCGATGTGGCCCAGCCCTCCCTCCTCCACCGTGATCTGGTGCGGGTCGAACACCAGGGCACCGAGATCGCGGCACTGGTCGATCAGCGCCGCCAGCGCTGTTGGGCCCTCGTAGCGCAGCAGCGGCAGCCCCGATAGCCGCACCACACCGTGCTGGCGCACCGCCTCCAGATGCCACAGCAGCCCATCGCCCCAGCGCTGGCGCAAGGCCGCCAGCAGGGGTTGGGGATCAGGAGGAAGCAGCAACTGCAGGTAGGTCCAGCCAGGCTGCTGGCCGCGCCAGTGCAGGGTGGTGTGGTTCCAGCAAAGCTCCCGCAGCGGCAGACCGCGGTTCGCCGCCTGGGCCTCCTGCCAGAGCAGCCGCCCGCCCCATGCTGCCAGCAGGTTTGGGTGGGTCGCCAGGCTTTCGGGGGCGGCCAGCAGCAGCAGACGATGCTCGCCACCGGCGCCGGCAGGGCAACCCAGGGGCCAGGGCAGGCGAGCGGCCACCGGCGCTTCCAGCAAGGCCACGTTGTTCAGCAGCAAGGGACTGTCCGCCAGCCCCTGGAGCGCCGCCAGCGCCTGGTTCCAGTCGTCGAAACCCAGCACCAGCTGCTGCCAGGCCACGGCCGCGCAGGTGGGCAGGCGCAGGGCCGTGAGAATGCCGTTGGTGCCATAGGCATGGTTGAGCGCTGCACTGGCGCTGACATCGAGCTGCAGCAGCCTCGGCTCCGGTTCCACCGTCATCACCTCCAGGCCCAGCAGGTTGCCCGGATCGCGCAGGAAACCCCAGCGCAGCGAGCCGATACCGCCGGCCCCACCGGCAATGAAGCCCCCCAGGCTGGCCGTGCGGTACGTGCTCGGGGCCAGCCGCAGCGCCCGGCCGCTGGGGGCCAGCTGGCGATCAAGGTCGGTCAGCAAGCAGCCCGCTTCGGCGACGATCTCACCGGTCTCCGGATCGAGGCTGCGCAACTGCTTCAGACCGGTGAGATCGAGCACCAGCCCCCCTTGCAAGGGCACGCACTGGCCGTAGTTCCCGGTGCCGGCGCCGCGCAGGGTCAGCGGCACCGCCAGCCGGGCGCAGGCCGAGGCCACCTGCCGCAGCTGATCCAGTCGCTCAACCTTCACCGCCAGCTGGGCGCGGCACGGGGCCAGCAGGGGGCTGAGAACGGGGGAATACTCGTAGAAATCCTTCGACCACCGCTCCAGCTCGTTCTGCTCCTGGATCGGATGCAGCGCCGCCAGCGCCGCAGCCAGCTCGGCGATGCGCTGGGGCGAGGGCGGGGGCGGCAGATCGGGCAACTTGGCGAGGGTCATGGGCAGCGCGGCAGGGAGGCCAGCAAGGGGGAGAGTCTCTCGCCCGGCGGTGGCGGCAGCCACTGCCCGCCCCGCAATACCCGGCGCTGGGGAGCCTGGGCCAGCAATTGCCGCCAGCTGCTGGCCCCGAGCACCAGCAGATCAGCTGGGGCACCGAGCCGCAGCACCCCATCCCAGGCCAGGCCCAGCAGCCGGGCTGGGGCGCTGGTGAAGGGGGCCAGGCCCTGCCGCTGCCAGGGCACCACATGGCTGATCAGGGCCGCCAACCGCAGCAGCTCGATCGGATCGAAAGCGCCGCCCGGATACCAGGGGTCCTGAACGTTGTCGCCGCCCAGGGCCACCTCGACGCCGGCGAGCTGCAGCTGGCGGATCGGAGCCTGGATGCGGTGGAGGGGCGTATGGCCCGCCCGCCGGCCCAGCAGCCAGAGATTGGTGGTGGGCAGTGCGATCACGCCGATGCCAGCGGCGGCGATCGCTTCGCAGAGGCGCTGGCAGGGTCCCTCCGCCAGCAGCGCCATGCTGCTGGCGTGGCTGCAGACCAGCGGCAGCTCGCTGCGCTGGGCCAGCCGCTCACGGCTCACCATCGCCACGCCGCGGCCCGGATCGCTGCTGCCCTCATCGATGTGCAGATCCACGGCACAACCCAGCCGTTCCGCCAGCCGCAGCAGGGCTACCACTCCGTCGCGATCACGGCTGCGCGGCGCGAAGGGTGGCCCGATCACCCCACCCAGGATTCCGGCGGCGGCGGCCACCCGGGCCGCCAGGGCCTCTCCTTCGGGGCTCAGCCAGTGCTGGATCGGCACCATCGCCACCAGCTGCAGCTCCAGCCGCCCTGCCCAGCGCTGGCGCAAGGTGGTGAGGGCCTCCCAGCTCGGCGCGGCAGCGGCACCAAGGCTATCCACATGGCTGCGCAGGGCCCGCAGTCCATGGCCCCAGGCCAGCGCCAGGGCCTGGTCACCGCGCGCCAGCACACCTTGCTGATCGCGGCTCTGCGCCTCTTCGCAATTGGCGGCGAAGGCGCCAGCCACGGTGCTGTCGCGATTGGGGAAGGCCGCGGCCGTGAAGGGCTTGTCGAGATGGGCATGGGGCTCCACCGGCGGCGTGATCGCCAGGGGCAGCTCGCCGGCGCCCTGCGGCGGCAGGGACCCTGTCCCAGGTTGCGGCCAGGGGTGGATGGCGCTGATCCGCCCCTCGACATGCTCGAGGCGAACCGCCACCAGGCCCTCGTCATCGGCACGGCCCAGACCCTCGAGCCGGGGATCGAGCAGGGCCCGCGGCAGCCGCATCGGCGGCAGCAGCTCAGGCTGGTTCATGGGGCTGTTCCCATTCAGGGCCTTTCGGCGCGGCTGGACCCATTGTCCTGGCCCGTGCGCAGCAGCACGAACCGGCCCGCTGCCGCCAGGGTGAGGGCGTGGTAACGGGGCAGGCTCCAGTTCAGCAGGATCCGCTCCCCACCCAGTTCGGTGACGTAAAGACTGAACAGGCCCAGGTTGCGGCGCCGGGAATGCTCCAACGCCAGGTTCCCCAGCACCTGACGCTGGGAGTCCACCACCGCCGGGCAGTCCCGGATCACCAGGCGCAGCATCAGGGGCAAGCCATCCTCGCGACAGATCTCCTCGGTGATCAGGCGGGTGAGTTGTTCGGCGGCGAATTCCCGAAACTCAACCGGGCCCGGGTTGGTGGCAGCCAGACCGATCACCCCGCCGGCTGTAACCAGCACGCCAAGCAGGGTGGAGGTGGAGGGGAAGCTGGAGGGAGGCAAGCGCCAGCTGGCGGTGATCCTTCCAGAATTGCAAACGACGACTCCGCTGCCGCCTGGGCCGGGCCGGCGGACCATTCGACCACCCTCGCCCCAGTGCAGCCAGCACCGAGTGCCCCCAGCCGGCGCCAGCGGGGAGCGGGCTGAAAACGCCTGAGCCCCAGCCGATCCGCTGCCGAGCCAAGAGCACCATGGGGCAGAAAAAATCGGTGAAGGCTTGGCTGCTGAGGTGATCCCAGGCCAAGCAACGGAATCGGCTGGCCAGCTCCAGGCAGCCGCCCCTCAGCCGACGAGAAGCCCTGG
>CAIZOZ010000404.1 GCA_903934745.1 uncultured cyanobacterium | reverse complement strand
CTGAGGCCGGTGACATCGGCGACGCGCAGGCAGAGCTGGGAGGCGCCGGCGGCCAGGGCCTGCTGGCGATCAGGGTCGGAGATGTCCCAGAAGACGTAGGCCCACTGGGGATCGCGGGGCAGGAAGACGACGCGGGTTTCGGCGGCGGGGCGGCTGGCGGGAGGTAGCTCGGCTTCGATGGCTGCCAGGCTGGGACCACCTTCGTCGTGGTGCGAGCTGATGGCTTCCACCAACTCTTCTTTGGATTTGCGGCTGTAGAGCGTCACGCCGAGGTCGCTCGCAACCTGGCGAAGCTGACGCAGGGTCTGCGTTGCCAAGGACGAAAGCGGCTTCTGGCTCACAACAAAAGATTTCGTTTGGGATCAGTGTGACCGACTTTTCGCTCCAACGACCACGACAGCCTGGTGGTGGTCAGGATCCACTGACTCCGATGCCTCTCAAGGCAACGGGGGCGGACGTTTCGAAACGTCCGCCCCCGGCGAGATCGATCAGTTGGCTGACCCGCAGGCACCTGGTGGCGGTGCTGGGTCAGTCAACTACGGCTGTGGGAATTCAGCGGCCGATGCTGCGGTAAGGAACCTTGGCCAGGTAGTCGATGCTGGCGTTGCCCTGGGCACCACCGATGCCGCGCAGGGCCGGCAGGCTGCGCACCCAGGGGAGGTAGTCCTCGGGGAAACCGCCACGACGCTGCTGGGCCCGCTCCGGGAACGACTTGATGCTGCCGGTGTAGATGATCTGGGGGAAGCCCAGGATGCTCCGGTAGTAGGCGTCGTAGCGGGGTGAGGTGAGGTTGAAGGGGGTTTCGCCGGCCGCACGGGAGCCAACCACCCGGTTGCGGTGGTACGGCACCATGTCGTAGCCGAAGGCGTCCAGATATTCCGCTGAATTCAGGATGTCGTCCACCATGCCGCGGACGCCGCGGGTCATCAGCACCGCCGACCAGGCGATCTCTTCAGATTTTCCGTGGGTGGTGCGGCCCAGCAGCTTCTCCACGAGATGGCGAGCCACCTTGTAGTTGCTGTTGAGGTTGTAGAAGCTACGGGTGAAGGTGTCCGACAGGCACAGCGAACGGATGAAATCCCGAACGGTGATCTGGCCATCACGCAGCTGGCTTTCCAGGGTGCGGTCACGGTCCACCTTGAAGGCGTGGAAGAAGATCTGCCGATAGGCCGACTCAATCACGAAATTCTGGTCTTCGCGGTTGTAGGCCTTGTCGAGGGACGCGGCTTTCGGGTCCTCGTCAGAGCCGACCCGCAGGGCCTTCACCCGGGAGTTCTGGGTGGTGGGGGCGTACTTGAGGAGTGGAAGAGCCACGCGTGGTCCGGTCATCCGACGCTGATGATCGTAGAAGGCGGCCCCAGCTGGCTTCGCCCAGCCTGGCCAGGGCTCACAGACCGTAACGTTGGCGAGGCCGTGCTGGGAGGCGGCCAGGGTTCACCAGCCCAGTGGTGACAGGGGACCTGAGCGAGTCGTGGCCGTCCTGACGGGGCTGGGGCCTGCGGGCCCGGCCAGTCGCGTCTCGACGCAGAAGGAGGCGGTATTGGAGAGCCCCTCCACCGTGCTGGTGCGCAGGCGCACGTCGGGTCCGGCGAAGCTGAAGCGCTCCAGGCTGCTCATCGTCTCGTAGTCGGTGGTCAGCACCAGGGCGTTGCGCTCGTCCATGGCGAAATGGCCCGCCACCGGCGCGGTCTCGGCGTAGCCCCGATCGCGCAGCAGCAGACCTTCCCGGCCTCGTTCATCGGTGGGAATCAGCCCGAAGACGCTCTCGCCTTCATGGGCTTCGCCGGCCTTGTCCCAGGCCATCGAACCGCTCCAGCGCACCCGGCAGCCACCCACCAGGGCGCCTGGATCCTGGCCATGGAGCTGGGCGATGGCGATCAGCAGGGGATCGCCGGCCTGCAGTTCCACCACCTCGATGAAGGAGCCGCCGGCCTCGGCGCGGCGGTGCAGCAGGTGATGGCTGCTGCGCTGGGAGCGCCAGTGGCCACAGCTGTGCTGGAAGAATTGGAGGGCGTCGTCGATCGATCCGCTCACGGGGTCTGGTCGCCCTGGGGCGCGCACACTGGATCGATGATCGCAACCCGGGCGTCCGCTTCGCGGCGGGCCCAGGCGATCAGGTCCGCCAGGCTGAGCGCCAGGGCCTGGTTCGGCAGCGTGGCGATCGCCTCGAGTTGCCGGGCCGCCGCCCCGAGCTGGGTGGCGAAGGCGGTGGCAAAGGCGGGATCGGCGCCGATCTGGGGCTGGGCCAGGATCCAGGCCTCGATGGCGCCGTGAGCCGGTACAGGGCCCTGGCGTCGTCCGGCAACCAGCTGCAGGGTGCGCAGGCCGTGGGCCAGCAGCCGCAGATGATGGCGTTCCAGCGCCGGCAACAGGCTGCTCTCCAGTTCGGCCGCTTCGGTGTGGCTCAGCACGTCTGAATCAGCGATCGGCCACGGGCTGGGCCGGGCTGCCGGCCGCCGGGCTCCAGGGCTTGAGCCGGAAGCCACAGGAATGGCCGGCCTCCAGTCGCCAGTGAACCCGTTCCACCTGGCAGTCGGGGAAGGTCTGGCCGATCAGCTGGAGCTCTTGATCGCAGACCATCGGGAACTGTTCGGCGATGCGCATCACTGAACAGTGGAATTCGCTGATCACCCAGGCTTCGGCGGCCGGATCGGCCGGGTCGCGGTCAAGCTCGGCCACATAGCCCTCGGCTTTGCGGATCTCCACCAGCCGTTCCAGCCGCTGGACAAGCGGTCCTTCGCCAATCCGGCCGCGGTAGTCAGAGGCCTTGGCCACAGCCTGCTGGTTCATCAGGCCCTGGATGGTCTCGGCCGGCAGGGTGTTGGCCAGGGATTGCAACAGGCCGAGGGCGAAATGTTCGCTGCCATCGGGGAAATGGCCGTGGCCATTGGCAGTGAGCCGCCAGCGGTTGCTCGGCCGTCCCGGCCCTTCGGGTGTAGGGCTGGCCTCAACCAGATGATCCTCTTCAAGGCTGCGCAGATGGCGACGCATCACCTGGACAGACACGCCCAGCTCAACCGCAAGTTCGGCCGCCGTGGCCTCACCGCGCCGCAGCAGCGAGCTGAGCGCTGCTTCGCGGGTGGGTGCCTGGTTCGCCGTCGAAGACCCTCTGGTTGGGAGCGGGGCGCTCATGGTGCTTGCGTGCTGACCACACCATGCCACGTGTTGTCGGGCATTGACGAGCGGAGCCGGCGCCCCGGAGTGCCCGCAGGCTGGACGGGCTGCAGGCACAATGACCGCTTGCACCCATGGGCGGCTTCTGTGCCCTAGGCTCGATCAATACGAAACAAAATCGTTTCGTAAATAGTCTCCGGTGCGAGCAACCTGCCGCTGCTGCCTCCATGTCTGACGCCGCCAATCCCTCTCCTGCCACAGCGCCTCTTGATGGGGCTCCAAAGGCCGCTGACAGCCTGGAAGTGATTCGCAAATTCGCCGAAACCTACGCCAAGCGCACCGGTACCTACTTTTGTAGTGACCCCGGTGTCACGGCGGTGGTTCTCGAGGGATTGGCCCGCCACAAGGATGATCTCGGGGGAGCCCTTTGCCCCTGCCGTCACTATGAGGACAAGGAGGCCGAAGTGGCCCAGGCCTTCTGGAACTGCCCCTGTGTACCGATGCGGGAGCGCAAAGAATGCCATTGCATGCTCTTCCTCACCGAAGACAATCCCTTCCGCGGCGAGAGTCAGACCATCTCCTTGGAAGAAGTCAAATCCCTTGTTGCCGGCTGATGCCGTTGTTCCGATGACTTCTGCCGCCACCGTTGGTGATCTGGTGAGTCAACCGTATAAGTACGGTTTCGTCACCGATATTGAAACTGAAAAGATCGCCAAGGGGCTGAGTGAAGATGTTGTACGACTGATCTCAGCTAAAAAGGAAGAACCCGCTTTTCTGCTTGATTTCCGTCTGCGGGCTTACCGCCAGTGGCTGCAGATGGAAGAGCCTGACTGGGCAGCGATCGGTCATCCGTCGATTGATTATCAAAATATCATCTATTACGCCGCTCCGAAGCAGCAGATCAAGAAGGCCAGCCTTGATGAGGTGGATCCCAAGCTGCTTGAAACCTTTGAAAAGCTCGGTATTCCACTCAGTGAGCAGAAGCGGCTCTCTAATGTGGCTGTCGATGCGGTATTTGACAGTGTTTCGATTGCCACCACCTACAAGGAGAAGTTGGCGGAGCATGGAGTGATCTTCTGCTCGATCAGTGAGGCTGTCAAGGATCATGCTGAACTGATCGAGAGCTATCTTGGTAGTGTAGTGCCCAGTAATGATAATTATTTTTCGGCTCTCAACTCGGCTGTTTTCAGCGATGGTTCGTTTGTGTTCATCCCCAAAGGGGTGACTTGTCCGATGGACCTCTCGACTTATTTCCGCATCAACTCAGGAGATACCGGGCAGTTTGAGCGCACCTTGATTGTGGCGGAAGAGGGCGCTTCGGTGAGTTATCTCGAGGGCTGTACCGCGCCGATGTTTGACACCAATCAGCTCCATGCGGCTGTGGTGGAATTGATTGTGCTGGAGGATGCTTCAATCAAGTATTCTACCGTGCAAAATTGGTACGCTGGCGATGAAAAAGGGGTGGGTGGAATCTATAATTTTGTTACCAAGCGCGGCCATTGCCGTGGCGATCGCAGCCACATCAGTTGGACTCAGGTAGAAACCGGTTCGGCGATCACTTGGAAGTATCCGAGTTGTGTGCTGCAAGGGGCTGATTCGGTCGGTGAGTTCTATTCCGTTGCCCTTACTAACAATCGTCAGCAAGCAGATACGGGCAGCAAGATGATTCACGTAGGCCCGCGCACCCGGTCCACCATTGTCAGTAAGGGCATCAGTGCTGGCCATTCCTCCAACAGCTATCGCGGCCTCGTCCAGATGGGCCCCAAGGCCGTGGGTGCCCGCAACTACAGCCAATGCGATTCGATGTTGATCGGCGATCAGGCGGCTGCTAATACTTATCCCTACATTCGTAGCCAGCAGCCGGATGCCAGTATCGAACATGAGGCCAGCACCTGCCGCATCTCCGCCGATCAGCTCTTTTATCTCCAGAGCCGGGGCATCGGTTTTGAAGAAGCTGTTTCGATGATGGTCAGTGGCTTCTGTCGCGATGTTTTCAATCAACTGCCGCTGGAGTTTGCCGCCGAAGCTGACAAGCTGTTAGCCCTCAAGCTGGAGGGTTCGGTGGGTTGAATCCCGCCCGAACCCCCGCCGCCCGACCGTTCCTCCCGTTGTTCCCTTTCCGTGATCCGTCCTGACGCTCCAGTACTGCTCGAGATCTGTGATCTGCGCGCCAGCGTCGAGGAGCAGCCGATCCTCAAGGGTGTCAACTTAACCATCCGCGCCGGCGAGATCCATGCGGTGATGGGTCGCAATGGCAGCGGCAAGAGCACCCTCTCCAAGGTGCTGGCCGGCCATCCGGCCTACCGGGTGACCGCTGGCAGCGTCCACTACCGGGGCGAGGATCTGCTGGCCCTGCTGCCGGAACAACGGGCCCGTATCGGCCTGTTCCTCGGCTTCCAGTACCCCGTGGAAATTCCCGGGGTCAGCAATCTTGAGTTTCTGCGGGTGGCCACCAATGCCCGGCGCCAGGAGCAGGGGCTGGAGGAGCTCGACACCTTTGCCTTTGAGGATCTGGTGCGTGAGCGCCTCAAGGTGGTGCAGATGGACCCCGCCTTTCTGGAGCGCTCTGTTAATGAGGGCTTCTCCGGTGGCGAGAAAAAGCGCAATGAAATTCTGCAGATGGCGCTGCTGGACCCCTTGGTGGCGATTCTCGACGAAACGGATTCAGGCCTCGATATCGATGCCCTGCGGATCGTCGCCGGCGGTGTGAACCACCTGGCCAGCGCCGATAACGCCACCTTGCTGATCACCCACTACCAGCGGTTGCTGGATGTGATCACCCCTGATTACGTCCACGTGATGGCGGCGGGTCAGATCCTGCGCACCGGCGGCAAGGAGCTGGCCCTCGAGCTGGAGGAGAGCGGCTACGACTGGGTGGATGCCGAGCTTGAACGGCTTGAGGCCAGCGCTCCTGAGGGACTTGCCACCGCCCAGGCGTCACGTACCCCGGCGGAGGTGGGGTGATGGTGACGATTCCAGTAGGCGAGTTGCGTGTCCAGTCCCGATCCCTTGCCGGTGAGGCCTGGCTGAGCGAGCTGTTCTCTTCCCTGCCGGTTTTGGCCGGTAGCGCCTGGCTGGCTGGCCAGCAGCAACGGGCCCGCCAGGCCTTGGCAGGCGAATCGCTGCCGTCACGGCGGCAGGAGGCCTGGCGCTTCACCGATGCCAGCGCGATCACGGCCATACCCGCCCATCGCCTGGAGCGGCTGGCCGCCCCAGCGGCTCTGCCTGCTCCTGCGGCCCAGGTGTTGCGCCTTGTGCTGGATGGTCACGGCGATCCGCTGGAGGGGCTGGCCCTGCCCGAAGGGCTGGAACGTCTTGACCCGGCCGTCGTCGAGGAGCTCTGCGGTGAGGCCCTGGACGCCAATGGCGCTGCGGCCTCCTGGCCGGTGCAGCTCAACGGCGCCCTGGCGCACCAGGTGCTGGCCCTGCGGGTCAGCCAGCCCTTGCCGATTGTGCTGGAACTGGTGAGTGACACCGGTGACGCGGCGGGGGTGCTCGGCCTGCGGCTGCTGCTGGTGTTGGATCCCGGCGCCAGCCTGGAGGTGCTGGAGGTGCATCGGGCGCGGGGGGCCAGTCTCACCAGCGTCGTGCTGGAGGCCAGGCTCGGTCCGGGAGCCCGGTTGCGTCATGGCCTGCTGGCCCAGGGGCAGCCCCCCCAGCCTGCTGCCGCCGCCGATGAACTGCCCAGCTCCGCCGGTGCCGCTCCGGTGCTGCTGCATCATCTGGCTGTCGTGCAGGATCCAGCCAGTGAGCTGCAGCTGACCGCGGCGGTTTCGGGTTGGGGCTTGGCCCGGCTGGAGCCCATGGTGGTGCAGCGCTCGGGGGCTGCCTTCACCCGTCTGCGCGGCCTGCAGCGCGTGGATGGCCGCCAGGTGGTTGACACCCACAGCCGGGTGCTGTTTGCCGGCCCGGATGGTCGTCTCGATCAGGTGCACAAAGCGTTGGCGGATGGCGCCGGCCGCAGTGTGTTCAACGGTGCGGTGATCGTGCCGCGGCAGGCCCAGCGCACCGATGCGGCCCAGCTCAGTCGCTCCCTGCTGCTCTCGGATCGGGCCCGTATCGACACCAAGCCGGAACTGGAGATCGTCGCCGATGACGTCAAATGCGCCCATGGCGCCACCGTGAGTCGTCTGCAGCAGGATGAGCTTTTTTATCTACAGAGTCGGGGGATTGCCGCCGATCAGGCCGCACGCCTGTTGCTGCGGGGCTTCTGCGAGGAGGTGTTGGCCGAACTGCCGACTCCGTCCGCGCTCTGGCAGCCTTTGGCGCTGCTGATGGGTGAGGAGCCGGCGCCATGACGATCGCCCCCACCGCCACCGATGTTGCCGCCATCACGCCCGACCTGGCCGAGGCTGCGGCAACTGCAGAGATGGCAAGCAGCGACGCCAGCGAGGTTGACCTGGCCGCCCTCACCCGGCCTGACTTCCCCCTGCTCAGCCAGATCGCCTGCCTCGGTCAGCCGCTGATCTATCTCGACTACGCCGCCACCAGCCAGAAGCCCCGCCAGGTGCTGGAGGCTCTGCAGCATTACTACGGCCACGACAACGCCAACGTCCATCGCGGCGCCCACCAGCTCAGCGCCCGCGCCACCGAGGGCTTCGAACACGCCCGCGACAAGGTGGCCACTTTCGTCGGGGCGTCCAGCGCCCGCGAGATCGTCTATACCCGCAACGCCAGTGAGGCGATCAATCTGGTGGCCCGCACCTGGGGCGAAACCAACCTGCGGCCGGGCGATGAGGTGCTGCTCACGGTGATGGAGCACCACAGCAATCTGGTGCCCTGGCAATTGCTGGCGGCCCGCACCGGCTGCGTGCTGCGTCACGCCGGCCTCACCGACAGCGGCGAACTTGATCTGGAGGATTTCCGCAGCAAGCTCAGCGAGCGCACCCGGCTGGTGAGCCTGGTGCACGTGAGCAACACCCTGGGCTGTCTCAATCCGATCGCCGAATTGGCGCCCTTGGTGCATGGCGCCGGGGCCCTGCTGCTGGTGGATGCCTGCCAGAGCCTGCCCCATCAACGGGTGAACGTGGCCGAACTGGGCTGCGACTTTCTGGTGGGTTCCTCTCACAAGTTCTGCGGTCCCACCGGCATGGGCTTTCTCTGGGCTCGCGAGGCCTTGCTGGAGGCGATGCCTCCCTTCCTGGGCGGCGGCGAAATGATCCAGGACGTGGGCCTCGACACCAGCACCTGGGCCGACCTGCCCCATACGTTCGAGGCCGGTACGCCCGCCATCGGCGAGGCGATCGGCATGGGTGCCGCGATCGACTACCTGCAGGCGATCGGTATGGAGCGCATCCACGCCTGGGAGCAGCGGCTCACCCGCCAGCTGTTCGCACGGCTCCAGGCGATTGAGGGCCTGACGATCCTCGGCCCCACCCCCGAGCAGCAGCCTGATCGCGCCGCCCTGGCGGCTTTCCATGTGGAGGGGTTGCACGCCAACGACCTCGCCGCCTTGCTCGATTCGGCTGGCATCTGCATTCGCAGCGGCCACCACTGCACCCAGCCCCTGCATCGCCACTACGGCCTCTCGGGTACGGCCCGCGCCAGCCTCGGTTTCACCACCACCCCGGCGGAGATCGATCGCTTCGCCGAGGAGTTGCAGAGCACGATCGGTTTTCTGCGGGAGCACGGCTGAGCCTTTCTGTGCGAGCACAGCTGTGCGGTCCGTCGGCAGCACTCCTGTGCTGGTGACCCGCGCGGTTGATCCCCAAACCCAGTTGCCGGCTGAAGCGGCCCGCGGCCTCCTCAGGCCGGCGTCAACACCGCCAGCGCTTCGGCTCGGTGCGTCCCCTGCCAACTCCAGCGCCAATGCCAGCCGGCCGTTTCGGCCGTGGCCTGGATGCTGGTGCGATCGGCGGGGATATCGAATTGGTTCAGATGGTCGATCACGTGCTGGGCCTGTTCGGCCGTGAGCTGGTGCCAGTCGCTGCGGACCCGCTCGCTATAGCGCTGCAGAAAGTCCCGCCGGTTTTCGCCGGGTTCGCGAAACACATCCGCCCACAGGAACACCCCGTCGGCGCTGATCCGCTGTCTTGCCCCCTGCAGGAAGGTCGCCTTCTGGTCGGCGTCGAGATGGTGGATGGCGAAAGCGGAGTGCAGGATGTCGACCGCTGCGGCGACGTATTTTTGGCCATGGTCTGTGGCAGCTGCGCTGCTAGCGCTCTTCCTGCCGTCAGTCCTGTCCTCTGCTTTGGCCAGTCCTTGGCGATCGGCAGGCCTTGCCGCAGTGGCAGTGGCTGTAGTCGTGGCCCAGGTCAGTAGATCCCCTTCCAGCCACTGGCAGGCGTAGGGCACCGGAGCGAGGGCCCGCTGCGCCAGGGGCAGCACCACCGCCGCCCGATCCAGGCCGGTGTAGGAGCCCAGGGGCAGGCGCTGCAGCAAGGGCGCCAATAGGGCCAGATCGCCGCAGCCCAGATCCACCATGCTGGGCGCCCGGCTCTGGGCGGGGCGCTGGGCCAGCCAGTCCTGCAGGGCATCGGCCGTGGCGTCGGCCACCTGGCGATGCTCCATCAGGTTGTGTTCGACGATGGCGCGATAGGAACTCCACTGCCGATCAAAGAGGTCCATGGCTCTGTGCCGATGGGTCCATCTTGCTGGGACATCGGAGCCGATCAGGCGTCGGGCGGTGGTTGGGTCGGCGCCGACTCAGGCCTCAGGCGGGCTGGTCCCCTGGGCTGGCCGTCGCGGCCGCGAGCCTGGCGGCCCGTTCCCCGGCTTCGATGGCCCCTTCGAAGTAGCCCGGCCAGCGCGGCGACACCTCGGTACCGGCCCACAGCACCCGGCCGTGGTCCGCCGGTGCTGGCCCGCCCTGGGGATCCGCCGCCAGCCGGGCATGGCTGGTCCAGCTGCCGGGGGTGAGAAAGCTGGTGAAGGCGCCACCGCTGAAGGGTTCGGCATTCCAGCTCTGTTCCACCAGTTCGAGCGGCTCGGCAGCTTCGGGGCCCCAGTAGGCGGCGAGGTCGTCAAGGATGATCCGTCGGCGCTGCTCAGCCGGCAGGGCACCGAGGATCAAGGCCCGCTCCCCCGCCAGGAAACTGGCCAGCACGGCTGGATGGCCTTCCGGTGGGCCGCTGTCGGCGGTGAGTTCCAGGGCTGGGCGATCGCCGAGGCCGAGGCCGTTGAGCCCGCGATCGCGCCAGAAGGGTCGGGCATAGGTGGCCAGGATCTTGGTCATGGCGCCCATCGGTGAGCGCTGCAGCAGGGTCCGGTGGGCGGCGGGCAGGGGCGGATCGAACTGGATCGCCAGTCGCTGCGGCGGTGGCACCGCCACGATGGCGGCGCGGGCCCGATGGGCCTGGCCGGCCCCATCCACCACGGTGACGCCTTGGCTGTCCTGGGCGATGGAGTGCACCGCCCGACCCAGCTGCAGGCTGCCGGGGGCCTGGGCCTGCAGCTCGGCGGCAAGCCGCTGGGCCACCGCCCCGGCACCGCCGCGCACCAGCCAGGCTTCGGGGGTTTCCGCCTGGGGGGCCACGGCCTGGGTCCAGGCCAGATGCAGGATCGAGGCTTCCCAGGGCTCAAAGCCGCCGGAGCCGCCCAGGCGACAGAGCCATGCGAGTGGCAGCTGGGCCACCGCGAGGCTGGTGTGCGCTGCGGCCCACTGGGCCACGGTCAGCCGGTCCAGCCGCTCCGCCTCGGGGGTGCGCCAGGGCTGGCGGGGATCCACCTCGGCCACCAGGGCAGCGAAGGCCCGCTGCAGGGCGCCTGTGGCGGCCAGCTCCGCGGGCGTCAGGCCGAGGGCCTGGGGTTCGAAGAACAGCAGGCTGTCGGCAAAGTGCTGGGCCAGGGGGGCTTCCAGCCGGCGACCGCGCCAGTGGAACACGCCCTTGCCGTCGTAGTGGCTGGGGAAGCGCCCAATCCCGAGCTCGTTCAGCAGGGCCTCGAAGCGGTGGTGGCTGGCGCCACCCCACTGGCCGCCCAGATCCACCACGCTGCCGTTCGCTGTGGTGGCACTCACCATGCGCCCGCCCACGCGCTCGCGGGCTTCGAGCACCCGCACCGCCAGGCCTTCGGCTTGCAGGCGGCGGGCAGCCACCAGGCCCGAGAGTCCCGCCCCCACGATCAGCACGTCGATCGGTGATGTCATGGCCGGGTTGCTGCTGGGCTCAGGTTGGCAACGGCTGGGGGCTGTGGCTCAGGAGCGGTGGTACGCCCCCCCCTGCTGAATCGTCAGGGCTCGGTACAGCTGTTCCAGCAGTAGCAGGCGGGCCAGTTCGTGGGGGAAGGTCAGTGGCGAGAGGCTGAGGGTCCGGCTGGCGCGGGCCTTGAGGGCTGGATCGAGCCCATCGGCTCCACCGATCACGAAGGCCAGCCGATCGGAACCCGTGCCCTGCAGACGCTCGGCGAAGGCCACCGAACCAACCAGTTCGCCCTCTTCGCTCAACACCACCAGCTGTTCATCGGCGCGCAGCTGGGCTGTGATCGCCTCGGCTTCCCGCTGGGGAGTGGAATCCTTGAGTTCGGTGATGATCAGGCCCGGCAGGCGCTTGAGATACATGGCCAGGCCCTCCTGAATCCAGCGTTTGCGCACCTTGCCCACCGCAAGCACCCGGATCCGGCTGGGGTTGAGCACAGAAGGGTGGGACACGCTCCAGACAGGATCATCGCCTGCGGAGCTGGATGGCTGCTGCAGCACCCAGGCAGAGGCCATGCGGCAACATCCCCCAGGCGTCCGGCCTCGGCCGGCG
>CAIZOZ010000403.1 GCA_903934745.1 uncultured cyanobacterium | reverse complement strand
GAATGCTCATCTGGATAGTCACGACTGACGCCAAGATAGCATAGGACAGTGATCAAGTCAGCCCTTGCCAGTGGCGTGGGGAAGCGATGGCTTGTTTGGTACTAATGTCTTAAATCTGATCCATGGTGAATCGGTTCAGGTGAGCTTTTTTATGGTAAGAGCCTAGGGCTAATTGGTGGTTATGTGGTTCGGTTTGCTTGCTGATGCGAATTATTCTGGTCAGGAGATTGATGTCGTTGCAATGTGGAGTTTGAAGCGTGTTGTGCTTTCCCCTTGGCGCGTGATGTTCGAAGTCCCTTGGCAAGCGACCCTGACCAGCAGCCGTGAATTCGATCACGGATACACCCTGGGATGGGGCCGTATTCGTCAGGCTTCGCTGCATCTCGAAAACATCTTCTTCCCAGCTCGCAATCTCAGCCCAGCGTCCCTGGACGCTGGGCTGACAGCGCATCCTTGGAGTGTATTCACCCAGGGCGCCGCAATGGCTGGGGACCTGGAGTGGGTGATCCTAACGATCGGCCCCAGGCCTTGGGCTGGGTGGAAGCCGCATCCAGCCACTGTGGAGGCATGGACTGATTTCGTCGGAAGCCGGCAGGGAACGGAAGTATCCCCATGGGGGACGGCAGCTATGGCCTGGCCTTGAGGGGCCTGGTGAACGCCGCGGACTGGCGCCTCAGAACTGGAGCACGCTGGTGGGCCGCAGGATCCAGCTGGCCTCGCCGGCTTTGAGCTTGTAACAGATCTGGCGCAGACCGCCACTGGGCTTGGCATTGATGTCACCCGGCTTGTAGATCGGGAAACGGCGCGCCAGGCACTCCTCGACCACCTGGAACTGGTCGTGGCCCTGGTAGCCCTGGGCGTTGGCACCCGTGAGCTCCGGCAAGGTGATCGGCGAGAGTTCGCTGCCCTTCGTCACGGCATAAGCCACCAGTTCGCCATAGCTGCCGCTGCCGGCCCCCTGCACGAACACATAGATCTCAGGCAGCCCGTTGCTGTTGAGGTCAGCCACCTCGGCGCCCATCACCTGGCCGTTGACCGTTTGCTGGATCGGCTTGATCGGCGGCTTGGCGCCAGTGGTGGAGATGGTGAGCTGCTGCTGGGAGCCCTCGCCGCTGCTCTTGACCTGGAAGCTGATCCCCTGGAGCTTGAAGGTCTTGTTGAAGGCGGCACCGGCCCAGGCCGGGGCGGGGATGGCGGTGGCCAGCAGCAGTGCGGCGGCGGCGGTGAACTGGGGGAGTAGGCGCTTCACAGGGGGCTGGGCTGGGCAGGACTCCAGGATGGCGGGGTGAATCCCCGGCGTCGATCGGCCGGTGGGAAACGTCGCTCATTCGCCCGCCATGCCATGCCCCGTTCCCCACGCCTTTGGCTGAGCGTGCACTTGGCGTTGGGCCTGGCCTGGATCACCCTGCTGGCCAGCCGGGCGCCCACCGGCTCAGGCCACGGCGCCACCGGCTCGCAGGTGTTGGTGATGCTGCTGCTGGCCGGCTGGCTGCCCTCGTTGGCCCTGGCCGCCTGGCAGGTGAAGCACCGCCGCTGGCGGTCCCTGATCGGCAGCGATCTGCTCGGAGCCGGAGCCCTGGTGCTGCTGGCCTGCACCGCCTACCTGCCGCTGTTCTTTTTCAATGTGGCCTGGTTCCTGCCGTTGGCGCTGCTGCCGCGGGGGGTGTTGAGTGAGCTGCTGGTGCGGTGGTGGCCTGGCCCCAGGACTTGAGTGGTGGACAGACGCCGGCGCTCCAGGTCACGGCCGCCATCGAGGTGCGAGCGCTGGAATTGCCATCCGGATGAACCTGTCCAGGTCAGAGTCGATCCGGGGCCTGCCGCCAGACGATGGCCGTGATCCCCGTGGCAGCTTCAGCATCCGCGAGCAGAACGCTGATCGGCAGCAGGAAGAACGGCTCGCGCAGCACCCCTTTGCTGTCCACGTGAGAGCCGATCAGCCGAAAGGCCAGCAGCCCCCCGAGCGAGCTACCCAGCAACACCAGGCTGAGCCGGCCCAGGTTTTTCTTCAAGGTCCTGGTTGCTGGTCCAGAGATCCGTTCAGAATATGTTCAGCGCGAAGTGATGGTGATGCTTTCAGCGATGTCCTGATCTCGAACTGATTATTTAGAAAAGAGAATCGTGCTATGGATTGCCGAGCCATTGCTCAGCACTTTGGGGATCTGGTTGCCAGAAAAAATTATTCAGCCGCCTGGGATCTCCTCGCAAAAGAGGCGTAAACATTGATCGCGCCCGAGGTCATCGAGGCCGCAACGGCGGCCATGGTCGCTTCTGCACCCGGCCCGATTCAGGAGGCGCAAGTGTTGGAGGATTTTGCTAATGAGGACTGGCCAGGCAAGTAGCCGGCTGATCTCGCTG
>CAIZOZ010000402.1 GCA_903934745.1 uncultured cyanobacterium | reverse complement strand
CACGGAACCATTCGGCGCCCTGCTTGCTGCTCGATCGGCCCCAGCCGCAGACCATCGCAGCAAGCGGCATCAGCCTTGCCCTTGGAGCCACCATCCCCCACTGCAGGCAAGGGAAGGTCCGAGCCGAACAGGGTGGGGTTTATTCGCCATCGGTGGTCCGGTGTCAAGCCGCCGGACCGATCGGTGAACGCAGGCTCACCCGGAAATCAGCTGCTGCCAGGGTTTTAACGGCAGCCGGAGCATCGGCCACGCAGAACTGGGGGCCCAGGCGCACCCAGCGCGATTCGCTGCCCTGACGCACCAGCGCCACCACCGGCACCCGCACCCCAGCCTCATCCAGCGCGGGGCGATGGCGGGTGAGACACTCGCGCAGGCGATGCTGAATGGCGATGTCACCGGCCTGGTGGGGATCGAGTTCCACCTGCAGCAGCTGCAGGTCGTCGATGCTGCGGCAGTCATCGACGATCAACTGCACCCGTTCATCGCGACGATCCACCGTGGCCCACACCAGCAGCCGGGCATCCACCATCAGATGGTCGGCCAGGCGGGCATAGGTCTTGGGAAACACCACCGCCTCACAACTGCCAGTGAGATCCTCCAGCTGCAGCACCGCCATGCGATCGCCCTTGCGGGTGTTCACCTGGCGCAGCTCCGGCACCATCGCCACAATGCTCACCTTGGCCTTGTC
The DNA here is from genome assembly GCA_903934745.1 of uncultured cyanobacterium. GTDB lineage: Bacteria > Cyanobacteriota > Cyanobacteriia > PCC-6307 > Cyanobiaceae > Cyanobium. The sequence continues at coordinate 1,104 of CAIZOZ010000402.1, read as the reverse complement.
AGCCTGTTCCTCCAGTCGGGCCAGGCTGATCGGCGACAACAGGCTGACCTGAGCGGAGAGCTGGCGTAACGGATGATCGGAGATGTAAAAGCCCAGAAGTTCCTTTTCCAGCTTCAACTTTTCGGTGGGGGGATAATCCGCCACTGGGGCGGCCTTCGGTGCTGTGGACTGATCACCGGCGCCAGGGGCTGCAGTGGCACCAGCCAGCAGATCAAAGAGATTGCCCTGCCCACTGGCCCGATCACGGGCGCGGGAGTTGGCCCAGTCGAGGATCAAATCGAGATCGGCCATCAACTGGGCCCGATTGGCGCCGGTCTCGAGGCCGTCGAGGGCACCACAGTGAATCAGTGATTCCATCGCCCGGCGATTGAGCTGCTGGGTGGGTAGCCGATCACAAAGATCGGCCAAGGAGGCGAATGAGCCATCGGCATTCCGTTGCTCGATCAGCAGGCGAATCGCCCCTTCCCCGAGATTGCGCACCGCCGAAAGACCAAACAAGATCCGATCTCCCACTGGCGTGAAATCAATCCCGGAGGCATTGACATCCGGCGGCAGCACCTCAATACCCATTGCCTGGCAATTGGCGATATAGCGCTGCACCTTTTCCGTCTGCCCCGCATTGACGGTGAGCAGGGCCGCCATGTAAGCCACCGGATAGTGAGCCTTGAGATAGGCCGTCTGGTAGGTGACGGCGCCGTAGGCGGTGGAATGGCTCTTGTTGAAGCAGTATTCGGCGAACAACACCATCTGCTCAAATAGACCTTCGGCCACCTTCGGGTCCACACCGCGATCGCTGGCGCCCTGCACAAACAGGCTCTGGTGCTTCTCCATCTCCGATTTCTTCTTCTTACCCATGGCGCGGCGCAGCAGGTCGGCTTCCCCCAGGGAATAGCCGGCCAGATCCTGAGCGATCTTCATGATCTGCTCCTGATACACCATGATCCCGTACGTCTCTTTCAGGATTGGCTCCAACTTGACGTGGGCCACATCAATCGCCTCACGGCCGTGTTTGCGATTGATGAATTTAGGAATCAGGCCCGCATCAAGTGGTCCCGGACGATAGAGGGCCAGGATTGAGGAAATATCCTCCAGGGAGGAAGGCTT
>CAIZOZ010000401.1 GCA_903934745.1 uncultured cyanobacterium | reverse complement strand
GGGGCCCATGCTCCGGGCTTTGTTGCGGTTGGCCATTTCGTGATCACCAGCCAACCTGACCAGCGGCTGGGGGGCACAGGTACCCGGGCTCTTAGGCCGCAACGGCCTCCACACTTCGCAGCCCAAACTGCTCCTGCAACAACTGGGCCACCCCAGGCGAGAGGAAGGCGGGCAAGGTCGGGCCGAGCTGGATGTTCTGCACACCCAGGTGCAGTAGGGCCAGCAGCACGATCACGGCCTTCTGCTCGTACCAGGCGATGGTGTAGTCAATCGGCAGGTCGTTGATGTTCTCAAGTCCCAGGGCATCCTTGAGCAACAGCGCCGTGCGCACCAGGCTATAGGAATCGTTGCATTGGCCGGCATCGAGCACCCTTGGAATGGCTACCCCACCTGGAGCCGTGATCACACCAAGGTCGAGTTTGTTGTAGCGGTACTTGGCACAGCCGGCTGTGAGAATCACGGTATCGCTCGGCAGCGCCTTGGCGTAGCGGGTGTAGTCGCTGCGCTGGGGCTGGCGGCCATCACAGCCCGCCATCACCACAAACCGCTTCAGCGCCCCGCTGTGGATTGCCTCAAGAATCGGCGCGGCCAGGGCCTCCACCTGATGGTGGGCAAAGCCGGCGGGAATCGTGCCCTTCTCCAGCGGCTCAGGCGGCGCGCAGCGCTGGGCCAGGGCGATCAGTTCGGCGAAATCCTTGCGGCCATCAGAGCCGCGCTCAATGTGGCGGTAGCCGGGGAAGCCGGCCGCACCGGTGGTGAACACCATGGCGGCGTAGGCCGCATCCTTGGGCGGCGGCACGATGCAGTTGGTGGTGAACAGGATCGGTCCACGGAAGCTGGTGAACTCGCGGTGCTGCTGCCACCAGGCGTTGCCGTAGTTGCCGTAGAGGTGTGGATAGGTCTTGAACGCTGGGTAGCTGTGGGCCGGCAACATCTCGCTGTGGGTGTAGATGTCGATGCCGCTCTCGCGGCTCTGCTCCAGCAGCTCCTCCAGGTCAACCAGATCGTGGCCCGACACCAGGATTCCGGGCCGCTGGCCCACGCCGATGCGCACTTGGGTGACTTCCGGGTGGCCATAGCGGCCGGTGTTGGCGCCATCCAACAGAGCCATCGCCGCCACCGCCTGACCGCCGGTTTCCAGCACCAGGGCCGTGAGTGCCGCCCCATCCAGATCCGGATTGGCTGTGGCCGCCAGCGCCTGGGCCAGGAAGGTGTTGAGGGCGTTGTCCTCGCTGCCCAGCTCGGCGGCGTGGTGCAGGTAGGCGGCCAGGCCCTTGAGCCCATAGGTGAGCAGCTCCCGCAAAGAGCGCACGTTGCTGTCGCTGCCGCGCAGCACGCCGATCTCGGCCTCGGCCGCCAGTAACTGCTCGCGGCTGGTGGGGCACCAGCTGGCCGCATGGCTGCTCGCCAGCGGCACCAGCAAGGCCCCGGCCGCACAGTGCTGCTGCAACTCCAGACGCCAGGCCAGACCCCGGCGGATCTGGGCCTCGATCACCACGTCGTCGAAGTTGGCGTTGGTGATCGTGGTGAACGGAGCAGGTCTGCCACCCAGACGGCTCATCCGCCCAGCCAGCCCGTGCATCCGGGGCCGTGACCCTCACCATTGCCTCCAAAAAAGACCTGGCCAGTCAGCTTGGTGCCAGTCCCGAAACCCTCTCCCGCGCCTTGCGTCAGCTCCATGACAGCGGTGAGCTGCTGCTGGAGGGTCGTCAGGTCACTCTGCTCGACGATCACTGAGCCACCTGGGATCCGTGCGGATGTTGTTTCCGTTTCAGGCCTTTCCCCCAGGATGAAACCACTGCAGCGGCAATGACTCGTGAAGGTGATCGTGGATCTGTGCGTCGTGCCGATCGGTGTGGGCGTGCACCTGGCGCCCTACATCGCCGCCTGCGAGACGGTGCAGTTCGCCGCTGTTCGAGCAACTCACCGATCCCCGCACCGCCGATTTCGCCCGCCGGCACCGCGATGTGATCGCCCGCTTTGGCCGCTTCCCCCACCGCAATGCCG
>CAIZOZ010000400.1 GCA_903934745.1 uncultured cyanobacterium | reverse complement strand
TTGAACGGGATCTGCTGGCCCTCAAACTGGCCCGCGAACCGGGCCGGCGCCTCAGCAATGCCGAGGAGGTGCGCCATGCAGCCGCCCTCGGCTGGCGGCTGGATGTGAACCGGGCCACCGCCGCCGACTGGCTGCGCCTGCCCGGTTGCCGCGCCGAGCAGGTGGATCTGCTGCTGCGGCTCCAGGCCGGCGGCGTGCAGCTGAGCGGCCTGGAGGATCTGCAACGCCTGCTCGGCTTGAACGAAACGGAGCTGATCAGCTGGCAACCGCTGCTGGAGTTCCGCTGGTATGGAACGGCGCCAGCGGCCGCCAACCGCTGCGAGCCGATCGCCATCAACCAGGCCGGCGCCAGGGAACTGGAACGCCTGCCCGCGATCGAGCCGGAGTTGGTGAGCCGGCTGCTGCGGGACAGGGCCCGCCGCCCCTTCACGGACCTGGCCGATCTGCAGCAGCGCCTGCAGCTGCGCGCTGAGCTGGTCGAGGCCTGGATCGGCCGGGTGAGCTTCCAGCCAGCTCCGGCCGGCCCCGTGCTGCCCGCGGCCAACCGCCCGAGCCCATGACAGCCCCAGCGGGGCGCCAGGGTGATCTGTTCGCGGCGGCCAGCCCCAGCGCGGGTGCCAGCCCGGCGCCGTTGCCGCTTCCCCTACGGCGCCAGCAACTGCTCGACTGGCAGGGGCGCCTGCTGGCCCACCAGGCGCCCCTGTTCGCCAGGGCGGCCGCAGGGCCCGCTGCCGCCCTGGCGATCGGAGCGAGCCAGGGGCTGCTGTTCGGAGCGGCTACAAGCACCAGCCCCGCCGGCGGCGGCGGGATCGACCAGGCCACCAGTCTCAATCCCCTCGCCCTGCAGGCCCAGAGCCTCGCCTTCTGGCGTTGGCCCAGCGCCCCACAACAAGGCGCCGCGATCTACCTGGTGCTGGATCGCCCCGCCGCTGGCCCCTCACCCCTGCTGCTCTATGTGGGTGAAACCGGCTGTGCCGACCGCCGCTGGAAGGGAGATCACGACTGCAAGCGCTATCTGGCGGCCTACAGCGAGGCCCTCGGCCAGGCGGAGCTGCCCACCAGCTTGAGCATCCGCTTCTGGTGCGATGTGCCCAGCGACGGCCGCGGCCGTCGCCGCCTCGAGCAGACGCTGATCCGCCACTGGCTGCCGCCCTTCAACAAGGAAACCCGGGAGCGCTGGGCCACCCCGTTCACGGCCGACCCCAGCTGAATCAGCCGGGAACAGCGAGCCGGGGTGAGCCGCTAGCGCTGGCTACGATCGCCGCTCAGCCCGTACAGGATCCATGGATTTCCGCTGTGTGGCCCCCGGCGGCCATCCCCTCGAGAACTGGAGCGGTGACAGCCTGGCGATCGGCCTGTTCAGCGACGCCGACCATCCCGGCCATCAGCAACTTGCCGAGCTGTTCGGCCCAGCCCTGCCGCCCCTGCTCGAGCAGCGGCGCTTCAAGGCCAAGCCAGGCGAACTGCTCTGCATCGAACGGCTGGGACAGACCCCGGCGAATCTGATCCTGGTGGGCCTGGGCGAAGCCGCCGAGTTCCACCTCACCGGCCTGCGAAATGCCTGCGCCAATGCCGCCCGCAGCAGCGCCAAGCTGGGCGCACGCCAGCTGGGGCTGCTGATGCCGGTGGAAAGCTTCGGCACCGCCGCCGCCGCCGCCGCCATGGCTGAAGCCACCCGGCTGGGGCTGTACGCAGACCAACGCTTCAAAAGCGAAGCCGAGCCCCAGCACCTGCCCGAAGCGGTGACCCTGCTGGGCCTGGGAGCCGAGGGCTGGGAAGGGCTGGCCCATCTTGATGCGATCTGCGGTGGCGTCGAGCTGGCCCGCCAGCTGGTGGCCGCGCCGCCGAATGTGGCCACCCCGGCCGCCCTGGCCGACATCGCCGCCGCCATTGCCCAGGGCTTTGGCCTGGAGCTGAAGGTGCTGGAGCGCGCCGACTGCGAGGCGCTCGGCATGGGGGCCTACCTGGCCGTGGCCCAGGGCTCGGATCTGGAGCCCAAGTTCATCCATCTCACCTACCACCCCGCCGGTGAAGTGAAGCGGCGGGTGGTGTTGGTGGGCAAAGGCCTCACCTTCGACTCCGGCGGCTACAACCTCAAGACGGCCGGCGGCCAGATCGAGATGATGAAGTACGACATGGGGGGCAGCGCCGCCGTGCTGGGGGCCGCCCGGGCGATCGGCCAACGCAAGCCCGAAGGGGTGGAGGTGCATGTGATCGTGGCCGGCTGCGAAAACATGATCAGCGGCGGCGCGGTTCACCCCGGCGACATCCTCACCGCCTCCAACGGCACCACGATTGAAATCAACAACACCGATGCCGAGGGCCGGCTCACCCTGGCCGACGCCCTGGTGTATGCCTGCCAGCTCAAACCCGACGCGATCGTCGACCTGGCCACCCTCACCGGCGCCTGCGTGATCGCCTTGGGTGAAGAGATCGCCGGCCTCTGGAGCACCAGCGACGTGCTCGCCGACGGCCTGCTCTCCGGGGCCCGCATGGGCGGAGAAGCCCTCTGGCGCATGCCACTGCAGGCCAGCTACCGCTCCGGGCTGAAAAGCACCCTGGCCGACATGAAGAACACCGGCCCCCGCCCGGGTGGCTCGATCACCGCGGCGCTCTTCCTGCAGGATTTCGTGACCCAGGGCATTCCCTGGGCCCACCTCGACATCGCCGGCACGGTCTGGAGCGAGAAGGCGCGGGGCCAGGATCCGGCCGGTGCCACCGGCTTCGGCGTCCAGACCCTGGTGAACTGGATCACTGGTGGGGCACCGGCCTAGGTTTGGCGGCAGTGACCAACCGAGTCATGGCCGTCCAGAAGATCCGCTGGTATGTCAAAGCCCAGCTGGGGGTTCTGCTCCTGCCGGCCGGCCTGTGCGTGTTCGGCGAAGCGGTGATCCGCAAAGGCATTCAGACCTGGTCGCAGCTGGCCGCCAACAGCAACGAGGGCCAGACCGTGCCCCAGGCCGGCCCCTGGTTCTGGTACGGCTGCCTGGGTCTGATTCTGATCACGGCCGGGGTGGGGCTGATGATCGAAAGTGGACTGCTGCGGGGCTATCCGAAGAGCGGCCGCCCCTGATCACCACGGCTCAGGCGGCGGCAGCGGCCAGGGCCTGGCGATCGCCGACCAGGCAACCAGGGGCTTCGAGTTCATGGATCTGCCAATGGGCCCGTTCACCGCACTCGGCCAGCAGACCATCAAGGTCGTCGGCGGCCTGGGCCGGGCTCCCATAGGGACCGATGTGACGGGTCTGGAGTCCGTCACGAATGGTCAGCAGATACATACACAACCCTGACTTCGGGAGGATTCGAATGTAATGGCGTCCTCAGGCAGCCGCCAGGCCGACTGGCCGCTTGCCGCAAGGATTCCCAGACATTCCAGCGCCAAGCCTCTTCATAATTTCCACAGATTTCTGGGGCGTTCTGGGGTGCCGGGCTGGGACCGACACCCTCAGCCGCCTTTCCAGCGTTCCGAGCTGCGGGCCCTGCCCCCCCAGACGGCATCGAGGCGACGATCGCGACCACAGGCGAAGCGGTAGTAGCTGTAGCGCAAGCCATTGCGCTTGGCGTAGTTCTGGTGGTACGGCTCGGCGGGCCAGAAGCGGGTGAGCGGCTTGATCGACACCTTGATCGACGAAGCCGGTTTGCCCAGCTCCCGGGCCGCGGCCAGCAGGCTGTTGCGAGCCTCCACCGCCTGGTTGGCATTGGTGGTGAAGATCACCGGGCGATAGGAATCGCCCTTATCGCAGAACTGGCCCTTACCATCAAAGGGATCGATGTTGCGCCAGTAAGCCCGCAGCAGCGCGTCATAACGAATCTGGGTGTTGTCAAAACGCACCCGCACCGACTCCTGATGGCCGGTGGTTTCCGATGAGACCTGGCGGTAGCTGGGGTTGGCCAGCTTGCCACCGCTGTAGCCGCTCTCCACATCCAGCACCCCGGCCAGCCCTTCGAGGTCGTGCTCCAGACACCAGAAGCAGCCGCCGGCCAGCACCGCCTCATCGGTGGCAGCCTGGGCAGGGGCCAGCGGCCCCACCAGCACCAGCAGCAGGCTCAGCAGCAAGGCGATCAGACGCATCAGACGCACGAAGCGGCAGGGAGAGCCACGGCGGCCGCCTGCACCTGATCCAGAATCGCGGCCGCCGCACGTCGGGTGACGCCGGGTTCCCCGAGCCTGAGGCGCAGACGGCTGTAGCCCTCCAGCATCGTACGAACCGCCACCCCATCGGCGGCGAGCAGGGGCTCGACCGCCGCGACGATCGCCGCAGCGGTGAGCCGGTCCTGGAGCAATTCCGGCACCAGGCGCTCCTCCAGGATCAGGTTGACCGGCGAGATATGGGCGACGTTGAAGCGCAGCAGATGGCGGGCCACGAAGGCCGTCGGTCGGCTGACGCGGTAGCCGGTGACCTGGGGCACCCCCCGCAGGGCCAGCTGCAGATTGGCCGTGCCCGACTTGGTGAGCGCCACATCGGCCGCCGCGCACAGCTGGGGCCACTGCCCGTCAGCCGCCGCATCGGCGATCACCCGGGCCCGCACCCCAGCCCGGCGCAGGCCAGCCTCCAGCAGCGGCTCGAAGCCGGCCTGGCCCGCCGGCACCAGCACCTGCAGACCCGGATAGCGCCGTTGCAACTGGGCTGCCGCCGCCGCCATCGGCGGCAGTAGATAACGCAATTCCTGGCGACGCGAGGCTGGCAGCAGCAGCAGCACCGGCTGATCCGGATCCAGATTCAGCTGGGCGCGGGCCTCCTGGCGCGTGGGCATCTGGCCGAGGGTGTCGATCAGCGGATGGCCCACCCAGGTGACGGCGGCACCATGGGATCCGTAGAAGCGGGCCTCCTCCGGAAAGATCGCCAGGATCCGATCGGTGAAGCCGATCAGCCGGGTGGTGCCGCCATCGCCGAGGCGCCAGGCCCACTCCTGCGGAGCGATGTAATAGATGATCGGCAGCTGCGGATAGCGCCGCCGCAGCCTCAGGCCGAGATTCACATTGGCGCCCATGTAATCGATCAGCACCGCCCCATCGGGTGGATGGCTCTCCAGCCAGCGCCGCAGCCTGGCCTGCAGCTTCAAAGTGGGGAGCACCAGGGGCAGGGCCTCCAGCAGGCCGATCGCCCCCATGCTCACGGTGTCGGCCAGCAGCTCGGCACCGGCCTGGCGCATGCGATCGCCACCCAAGGCCACAACCTGCAGGGCCAGCTGCCGCTCGGCCGCCTCCGCATGCAGGGCACGGATCAACAGGGCTCCCTGCAGATCACCGGACACCTCACCGGTGCTCACCAGCAGGCGCACCATCAGCGCTGGGCCGGTAGCGGTCCCCGGCGTCCCGGTCCCACCGAAGCCTCAAGGAACCGACAGAGCTCATCGGCGGCAGGCAGCAGCGGCAACTGGCGGGCTGAGCGCAGGGCATCCGCCAACACCAGCTCACTGCGATAGAGCAGGGTCCACACCTCCTGAAGCTGGCGCAACTGGGCGCCATCGTCTTGGTCGGCCATGCCACTGCGGCGCAGGCCGATACGGTTGAGACCGCGAATCCGGCCGGGATGGCCCTCGATCATGGCGAAGGGGGGCACATCGCGATCGATGCGGCTCATGCCACCCACCATCGCCAGGGTGCCGATGTGCACGAATTGATGGATGCCGAGCACGCCACCGATCACGGCGCGATCGCCGATCACCACATGGCCGGCCACCGCCACGCCATTGGCGATGACAATGCGATCCCCCAGGTCGCAGTTATGGCCGATATGGCAATAGGCCATCAGCAGATTGCCGCTGCCCAGCCGCGTCTGTTCACCCTCATGGGTGGCTCGGTTGATGGTGACGCACTCGCGAATCGTGTTGTCATCGCCGATCACCACCTCCGTGGGGGCGCCGCCGTACTTGAGATCCTGGGGCTCGAGGCCGATGCAGGCTCCGGGAAAGATGCGATTGCCTGTGCCCATCCGCACCCGTCCGTCGATCACCACATGGGGCCCGATGCGACTGCCAGCGCCGATCTCCACCTCGGCACCGATGACGGCATAGGGGCCAATTTCGACACCACTGCCGATGCGGGAGCGGGGGTCGACCACCGCCGTGGGATGCACCGAGGGGGCCATGGCTGCACTCGTCATCGGTTCAGTCCACCAATGAGAACAACAGCTCGCCGGAACAGACGAGCTCCCCAGCCACGGTGGCCTGGCCGCGCACCTTGCCGAAGCGCTTGCGCTTGAGGCTCAGCAGCTCACAGGTGATGCGCAGCTGGTCGCCGGGCACCACCGGCCGGCGGAAACGCACGCCATCAATGCCGGCGAACACGAACAAACCCTTGGGCAGATCTGGCATCTGGGTGACGATCAAGCCCCCCACCTGGGCCATCGCTTCGACAATCAACACCCCTGGCATCAGCGGGCGTCCGGGGAAATGGCCCTGAAACTGGGGCTCATTGAAGCTGACATTCTTGATCGCCACCGCCAGGCGGCCGGGCTCGTAGGCCACCACCCGATCCACCAGGGCAAAGGGGTAGCGATGGGGCAGCAGATTGAGAATCTGCTCACAGGCCAGCACCACCGGCTCAGCGGCGGGGCCCGCCGCGGCCAGGGAAAACGGATCGAGGCTCGCGGCCATGTCGTCGGCCGCTGGACCAGCCGCGACAGCGGCTGTCTTCGCCGGGTCCGCCTTGGTCGGCTCCTCCTTGGCAGTGGTGGCGGCAGTGGCCGTGGAAGTGGCCGCAGCAGTGCCCTCGGCGGCAGCTGCGGCCGCAGCATCGGAACCGGCGGGGGCCGTGGTGGCGGTGGTGACGGTCAAGAGGATTTCAGACAGGCTCGGGGAGGACTGGGTGA
>CAIZOZ010000399.1 GCA_903934745.1 uncultured cyanobacterium | reverse complement strand
GTCGAACTGGAGCTGGACTTGCCGGACGGGCCGTTGCTGCTCGACGTGGCCAGCGCCCGCTGCGAGAGTTATCCCGAGGCAGGCGAGAACCCTCTGGTGCGGTTCGGCTGCCTCGACGATGACCTGGCCCGGCGTGATTTCAGTATCAATGCCATGGCGGTGCTGCTGAGCCAGCCGGCCGAGACGGCGCCGGGCTCGGGCCAGGACGGTCCACTCCCCGGACTGCTCGATCCCCACGGCGGCCAGCTCGACCTGGCCCGTCGTCAGTTGCGGCTGCTGCATGACGCCAGCCTGCGCGACGATCCCACCCGCATCATCCGCGGCGCCCGCTATGCGGCGCGGCTGGGTTTTGAGCTGGCGCCCGAGAGCCTGGAGCAGCTGCACCAAACCCTGGCGCTCTGGCCCTGGCCCTGGCGGCCGGGCGATAGCCCCCAGCGGGCCCCGTCGGCCCTGGGGACCCGGCTGCGCATGGAGCTGGAGGTGCTGCTGGAGCGGGAGGCCTGGCCCCTGGCCCTGGCGGCCCTGCAGCGCTGGGGGGCCTTGCCGCTGATTGATGAGGCGCTGCAGCGCGATCGCCGTTGGCTGCGGCGCTTGCGCTGGGCGGAGCGCCTGCAGCTGCCCCTGTTGCCGGCCCTGCTGGCGGCGGCGGCGGAGCCGCTGCTGGTGGCGGAGCGCCTGCAGCTGCCCCATCGTCAGCATCGCCTGCTGGGACAGTGGCTGGAGCTGAACCGGCGGCTGGTGGTGGCGGCCGCGGAGCATGGGGTTGGGGTGATGGTCTCCTGGCCGCCATCCCGCTGGTGCGCCCTGCTGGAGGCGCCGGGCCTTGGTGCTGAGGCGGTGGCCCTGGCCCTGGCGGCCGGACTGGGAGCGGCAGGAAGCCCGTTGTGGCGTCCTTTCTGGCGGCCGTTGTGGCGCTGGTGGGGGCGCTGGCGCCAGCTGCGGGCCGAGCTGGGCGCCAGTGATCTGCTCGCGGCGGGGATGGTGGCCGGGCCAGCCCTGGGTGAACGGTTGCGGCAGCTGCGGGCCGAGCGGCTCGATCAGGAACGGACCTGAGCACTGCCGCCGCCATGGCCAGCTTCACGGTCCTGGAGTTCAGCTCTGAGGACTGCGGCACCGGCCATCGCCTCAGCAACGACGACGCCAAGGTGGTCGCAGATCCAGGCCTGGCTTGCGTCAGCGTGTTGCTGGCCCAGGACCCCGGCAGGCAGGGGATGGGCTGGCCCACCGATCGGGTGGTGAGTGAGGTGGAAGCCGATTTCCTGATCCACGCTGAGGTGAAGGGCGGCATGGCCAAGGGCGATGTCCGCGAGCGCCTGCGGGTGGCTCTTCCCCAGATCTGAGCTGCTTGCGGCTGTTCAGGCCACCGAGTCAGGCCGGCTGCAAGGGCGGTGCATCGGCCCGGATCAAAAGCCGAGGTTTCTCGGTATCGTTGTAGCCCCGAACACAGGCTCCTGTCGCAGAATCCAGCAGGTCCCCGGATCCTGTGGAGAGCTGGCTGGTCTGGTCAGCCAGCCGCCGATTCCGGTTCTTGCCAGCCTGGCTCCGCCCGGTCTGGCCGCGCTCAACCGGCCCCATCCGATCCGAAGCCGTGGCCGCCAAAGCCGTGGTGGCCGCCGAAGCTGTGGTGGCCGCCGCCGCTGCGGCCCCTGTTGCTGAGTGTCTGGCTGCTGGTGCTGGTGGGTCTGGTGTTGCAGGCCTGGAGCCAGGCTTCGCTCGTCGGCAGCTATGACCCGTTTCTGGATCAATTGCTGTACGCGGGGCAACGTCGCCTGGTCGGGGCCCTCACCTACCGCGACTTCGTCAACGGCACCCCCGTGGTCGCCCAGTACCTCTACGCCCCCTCCGCCTGGCTTGGGTCTTGGTTGGGCCCCTGGCTGGGCCCGCTCCGCCCCCACCGGCTGCTGCTGCTGGCCCTGAGCCTGCTGGGCGGTGGCCTGCTGTGGTCCAGCTTGCGCCAGTTGGGGGCGCTGGGGTTGCTGGCCCTGCGG
>CAIZOZ010000398.1 GCA_903934745.1 uncultured cyanobacterium | reverse complement strand
TGGGGCTGGGCGAAACCGCCACCCGCTCTGCCCCGGCTCGGGCGGTGCGCCAGGGCTGAACGCGAGTCGCTGCGCGACCCTGGCGCACCGCAGCCAGCGCCGGGGCCTGGTCGGGGTGTCGTTCGCCAGCCAGCCATGGCCGCTTCCGGTCTTCCCTCCCCTGCCCTGCGCTCCTGCTCCATCCGCCTGGTGTCGGTGCATCTGCTCGATGCCGCAGGCCAGCTCCTGCGCATCCTGTTTCTTGATCCTGAGGGGCACTACAGCGCCACGCCGCACTATGTGCCGCGGGAGCAGGCGCTGATCCTGGCGGCTAATCACCAGCGGGTGCTGGGCCGCCAGGCTGAGGTCCGGGTGCTCTGAGCCGCCGCCTGCCCTGGGGGCTGCGGCCCCCTTTCTCGTCTACCGAGGTGCTGGCCGGGCGGAACGCCACAGGACCGCGAGGTCCAGCACTACCTGTAAGGCCAGCCACCAGCTCTTGATGGGGCGCCGCTCCGGCCCTTTTCATGATCGGGGGACACGTCAAGGGTTTCACCAGCCGGCCGTTGTGGACGTTGGCTGCGCTGCGCTCCGCATTGGACGAAGTGGCCGGCCCTTGACCCGCCCCCGCTGGCGGAGGGGTCCTACGCGGTGCCCATCCATGGCCCTCCTTTCCCGCAAGTCCGCTCTGCAGCAGTATTCCTGGCAGGTGCTCGATGATCTGGCGTTCTGCACTCAGCGCTATCCGCGCCTGGCGGAGTTGGCGGCTCAGGTGCTCGTTGAGCACCAGTGTGTCCTGCCCGGGGTGCCGGTTGATCCAGGGCTTGAGGCGTTGGTGCCCTATTGAGGGGCCTGCTTCCAGCCGGCGGGGCTCCTCCAGGGGCCTCGCTTTCTTGCTGGTCGTCTGATTGTGCAGCGATGACGGCGGCAGGAATCGGGACGACCTTTCAGCAGCACCCTGTGACAGAAGACCTGCAGCGCAGCCGGTTCTCTCCACGCACCAGCTGGCGCCAGGCCTCAGCACTGGTAGGGGAAGTCGGCAGCAACACCGATCAGCGAGGGCCAGGAACCGCTGCCCCGGCCGTCTCGTCCCTGCGGGCCGCTACAGCCGAGGCCTGACGCGGGTGTCCCTCGCCTCTCTCGTGTTGGCCTCCTCTTCCCCCAGCTGCGAAATCCGCCAGTTGCTGGTGCATGTCTATCCCGGTGGCAGCAAGGCCCCAGGTGCTGAGCGCCTCACGGTCTTCTATGGCCGTCGTGGTCGCCCGGTCAAAAAGCCTCGCTTCATGCCGGCTGAGCTGGCCCATCAGTGGGCTCGCAAGCTGCAGGCTCGGCGGCTCGGCACCGTCTCGGTGCTCTGAGGGCTGTGGGCCCATCAGCCCTGCATCGCCGGCTGCGGGTTTGCCCGTGGCCGGTTTTTCACTGACGATGCGCGCAGCAGTCGAAAGCAGGAGCAACTGGCAGCCCGACGCTAAGCGGCATCCATACGGCGAGCCATGGCTCGAGCCCAGCGCTCGCCAGGATCACCGTCCTGGCCATCAAACCTCTGGCAGCCCTTTCCATGGTCACCCCAGCTGGAGCGTTCCTTCCACGACCAGCAACAATCGCTACTTACTCAGGCAGCCCAAATGACCACTTATCCATTTTTCGTTGGCGAAAGATACAGCAAAACGGATATTTATAAGGTGTGCAGTGTTCCAGTCGAGAGACAAAAGGGAAACTGGAACACAGGTTATACAAACTACAATGACGACT
>CAIZOZ010000397.1 GCA_903934745.1 uncultured cyanobacterium | reverse complement strand
GCCCCCACCAGCTGGCGGCGCCCCAGCAGCCAATCGGCCTCCGGTAGCAGCGCCGCCGCCAGATTCAGCAGCAGCACCGCCAGCACGGCCAGAAAGCCGTTCGTGCAGAGGGAAGAGGTGAAGGCCAGCTGCCAGAACGGATCCGCCAGCTTGAGCGGCAGCAGCGGCACAGCCTCCACCAGCATGAACATCAGCAGCAACACATTGGCCACTGACGCCAGCAGCGAAGCCAGGCGCTGGCGCTCGCCACCGGAAAGGGAAAGCTCCACGACCCGGCCTCAGGCCAGGGGCTGACTGGAGCCTGCGGAAACGCGGGATTCCTGGATGCGCTTCCTCAACTTGCGACTGAAGCCGAAGGCGGCAGCGGCACCAAACAACGGCAGGGGAGCGGGAACTGGGGCGGCGGCAGGCGCCACCTGAGCCCATACGGGATAGGTGTCGCCAACAGGGATTGAAGCCGAGTACTGGCCATAAGGGAAGGAGCCACCGTCGCCTACATACGTATATTCAGTGGAAACCAGCCCCGACTCCTGCTTCCAAGCGAAGAAGGGCCCATTACCTCCATTCGGATATCCCATGCCAGCTCCAACTGCAGCAGCAAATGCATTGGCAAGGGTGGATGATCCTCCCCACCACGGCATGAGTGCGACGCCGAACTTCGAGACATTGTCGTTGTAACTACCCGTGAACGTGGTGACGTCGTACTGCACGCTGTTCACCGTCACCACATAAGCCTGCGCCGAGCCGGGGCTGAGGCTGAAGGCGGCCAGGGCCACCGCGGCGCCGAGGGCGCCCTTGAGCAAGGAGATGGGGCGGCCGCCTGGGCGGAATGCTTGCGAAGACATCACGGCTGGATGGTGGTAGCCAAAAGATCTCCCCAATCTTTTCTGCCGCCAGCGGCCCTATCCGGCCCGGGGCGCTGAACTCCACCCAATTGGGGCGAAGTTCGTCGGCGCCTGTGGCCGGATGCCCACAGGGACGGCTCAAGCAGTAGCGCCGAACACTTCTGGGGCAACAGACAAGATCGCAGCGGGCCAGCTCAGCGACCACCAAGGCGTGCCAGCCCCAGCTGCAGGGCCTTGGCCACCGCCTGGCCGCGGCTGCCGGCGCCAAGCTTGCGGCGCAGCGACTTGCCGAGGCTGCGGGCGCCTTCGTAGCTGAGGCCCAGCTGCTCGGCCACCTGCCGATCGCCGAAGCCCTGCACCAGCAGTTCCACCATCGCCAGCTCGCGGGCATTGAGCTGCGGCGGCTCATCTCGCCAGGGCTGCCGCCGCATCGAAGCGGCCTCCATCGCCGCCAGCACAGCGGCGGAGCGGAAGCGCTGGCCGATGGCGATGCTGCGGCTCATCGCCACCACGGGCTTGGCGGCGGTGAAGCAATCCGTCTCCGACAGCACCGCATCGGCCCGGGAGCAGCCGACCGCCACCAGATCGTCGAGGCGGGGATCGACGATCAGGATCGAGCGGATGTCGTCCACCAGATCGCGGGCCGCCTCCACCACCGCCAGGCCGGAGCCCTGCTCCAACTGGTTGGTGATGATCAGCAGACCCGGCCGGGTGCGGGCCAGGCCCTCCAGGGCCTCGGCTTCGGTGGTGACCATGAAGGCCAGCCTCTGCCGGGAGAGGGCCATGTTGTGGAAGCCCAACAGCATCAGCCGGCTGGCCGAGGCCAAGCCCGCCTGCAGGCGGATTTCACTGCTGAGCACCCAGGTGGCCGCATTGGAATACCTCCTGGTGGTTTGCGAGAAGGTGGACAGCAGATCCAACGAGGATGAATGGGCGACCGCCGCCGGAAGTCTGACGTGGGAGGGCCTCAGCCGGCGCCCTGGAGCTGGGCCTCCATCCGGGCCGGCAGCTGCAGGGCCGTGGCGGCGGGGGTGCTGGCATCGGGGGATGACCGGTTGGAGGCGCAGCCTGGCGGCAGGGCAGGGGGTCGTCGGCTGCTGGAGCCAGCCGGAGCAAGGCAAGGACTGAGTGCATGGCCGCTGTTGCGGG
>CAIZOZ010000396.1 GCA_903934745.1 uncultured cyanobacterium | reverse complement strand
TCGGCGCCGGCGAGCTTCAGAGGCCGGCGGGACTCTGCTGGATCAGGTCGATCTGCCCCCCCTCCGCCAAGTAGCCGGAGCCCTCGATGTTGCCGCCACCGAGGCTGTGGGCCTGAACGTTGGCCACGAAGAAGCTGCCGGGTGCGGCACCGTAGATCTTCGAGACATCGATAATCCCCGACGACTCCCAGTTGCCCACCCCGTTGGTGCTGGGGTCGGTGACCACATCCGGCTGGCTCTGGCCGTAGGCGGTGGGGACGGCGGTGCGGTCGATCTGGGCCCAGCGCTCCGCGGGCACGCCCGTGATCGGATCGATGGGGCCGCTGGGGTTCAGCTTCCAGATCGAGGCTTCCTGGGTGCCGAAGTTGCCGCTGGCGATGTCGAGGCCACCGCCGTTGGCCCGGTCCTCCTGCAGGTAGAGGGAGCCATCGGCGCTCCAGGTGAGGTTGTCGGGGTTGCGCAGGCCCGTGGTGGGATCGGCGAGGCGATCGGCGTCATAGATCAGCCGCAGGCTGCTGGCACCGGTGCTCGCCAGGCTGCCATCGGCACCGAAGGCATCGTTGAAGCTCAGGGTGTAGACATTGCCATACAGGTCACCGCTACTGAAATCCTTCGTGCCCGTGGAAACGAAGGCCACCTGCTGGCCGTTGAGGGGGTTGACCTCGCCGTCCTCGATGCGGCTGAGCTGCAGAGCACCGAGGTCGGTGGCCAGGGTGCGGATCTCGGCGTCGCTGAGATCGGCGTAGCTGGTCTTGCCCACCGGCTTCTCGATCTTCACCCAGCTGCCGGCCAGGGGGATCCCGAGGGCCAGGGCCTTGAGATCATCCGAATCGGGACCGGCCGTGGCATCGACACCGGATTCCGCCAGGGCCGTGGGCACGAAGGTGTACAAGGCACCATTGGCCTCTGCCAGGCCGTTGCGCTCCAGGAAGCCGCCGGCGGTCTTCTCGCCGACCCAGAGCCGCAGGGGAGCCTTGGCGTCATCGAAGAGCACCACGGCAACGGTGGTGGCGCTACCGGTGTCGATCGCGGTGGCCGATTCCCAGGTGCCCTTGCCGAAGGCCTTCACCTGATACAGGTCGCTGCTGGCGGTATCGAGGGCATAGAAGGAGCCGCCCCCACTGCCGAACACCTCTTCACCCGTGAGGAAGATGCGATCAGCGAAACCACGGCCGGCGCCGAAGCTGTTGGCCTCCACCAGGTTGGCGGAGCAGAAGCGATCGAAGCCGTTGGTGTCGTCGCCGTTCACCTTGTCGTAGGCGAGGCCGCCGCTGAGGATGCGCGACTGGAAGCCGTTGGCGGCCTTGTCATCGGCATCGATGTCGACGATGAAGCGGCTGATGCGGGAGCCGGTGACCGAGGCGTTGAGGCCCTCGGCGGTGTAGGCGTAACCGACGCTGGCACCGACCTCATGGTTGACCAGCAAGGTGTAGGTGCCATCGCCATTGCTGTAGGCGCCCTGCCCGTCGAAGATGCCGGGAGGCGCGTAGACGCTGCTGCCCGGCGCTGTGCCGTTGGTGAACTCGCCGTTGGTGATCAGGCTGGAGATCGACAGCTCCGCCCCACCGGCCACGTCCTTGAGCATCGTGGGCGCGAAGGTGCCGGCGCCCGCCACCGGAGGGGCGGCAATCAGGTCCTTCAGATCGAAGATGGCGAGCGTATTGGAAACCTCATTGGAAACAATGAGCTGGGACCGGCGTGTGGGACTTTCACGGGCTTCCACCACATGCAGCCCCTCGGGGGAGATGCTGCCGGGGATCACGTAGCTGGTCACGAAGCGACCGGCGCTGGGATCGGTGATGTCAAACACCGCCAGCATCGAGCTCTTGGTGCGTTCCATGCTGGCAATGGCGTAGGTGCGACCATTCAGCTTCGTCACCACAATCCCTTCAACCTCCACACCTTTGTCATCACTACGGGTGTCTTCGTACATGCCGGCCGCCACCGCAATGGTCTGCAACGTGTTACCGCTATCCCACACCAAGGCGCCAGTATCGGCATTGAAAATACTGATGCTGCGGCTACCGAAGGTGGTGATGCGATCAGGACTGCCAACACTGGCATCATCGACCAGGCGCTTGACGCGATCAGCACCGCTGCCGCGCTTTTCATCGGCATAAGTGTCGTACTCGCGGGTATCGCCCTCATTGGCAGTAATGAAGTACTCCTTGCCCTTGGTGCTGAAGGCGTCGATGCCATCAGCCATGCGCAACCCTTCATAATCCTGGCCAAGCTTGGGCAGGAAGGCAGCCGTCGAGCCGGAGCCATCTTTATCAGAGAGATCCACCAGTTGATTCTTGTAATCAACTGCCCCCAGCGCGAAGATCTTTTCGATCTTATTTGTTAGCAGATTTACCTTGGCAACGCCATTATTTTCCTGCAGAGTCACATATGCATGATTGCCAAGGATTGAAACATATTCAGGCTCAATATCTGTGGCCTTGGTTGTTCCGCTCGGACCCGAAATGCGAATCCCCTCTGGAAGCGTGACATCAGCAAAGCCCAGATCTGTATAGCCGAAACGCTCCCGTCCAGGGCGGCCAGCAATCGTAATGATGCCAATGCTGCCAGGCCGATCAATGGCGTAGTCAGGCGTGGGCTCACCTTCATTGGCGATCACCAGCTTGGTACCGGCGGCATTGAAAGTGATCGAATCGGGCAGATATCCCACCAAAACGTCTTTCAGCAGCTTGAGACTGCCATCCCCTGCCACCCGATAAAAACGCACCAAGCCCTTGCCCGCGTTGGTGCTGTAATCGTTGGGGGAGAGGGCGACAGCCAGCAGATTGCCACAACTAGCCACAGACTGAGAGGTGTAACCGGTGAGTGCCACCCGGTCTTTCAGCACGATGGCGCCTGGATTCGTTAGATCCGTCACCTGCAGCGTGCCACCACCACCGCTGGAAAACCCATACAGGCGCTTCCCGACCCTGACTGCCGTAGAGATTTCAGCCTGAAACTGTTCTTTGCCCAGCTGCGTTAGATCGGGAGAAAGATCGAGCGTGCCTTGCAAAGGCTCCCGTGTCACCCCAACAGTGGGCCCCCATAAATTATTCGCACCAACGACACCCCGGTCCTGAGCTCCTTCCAAAAACCTGGTCGTCAGAACACCGTCCATCAGTGAATCGATCACAGCCTTGGCTTGAGCGAAACTTGCCATGTCAACAATAAAAAATAGTCCCGCTTACCTTGGCCGCAGCTACAGCTTAAAGGGTTTAAGAATTGGTTATGCCGAGGTAAACGACACAGCACTGGGTATGGCCTGTCACAGCCATAACGTGTTCGCCATCACACCCTGAGCTCCCCGCAGGGTGTACCTCTCTGGGTCAGGGAGCAGGCCTGGTCCGCAGTGGGCTGTGCATCGCCCACGCCTTGACCGTCCCCCCACATTTGGCTGGTTCGTTCCCGGCTGCGCCTGATCGAGCTGGCGGTAACGACGCGAGCGCGGACGGTGCACCTATCCAGACTTCAGCCCTCCTGCCCATCCGCCAGTGCCCGCTGCGCCGCCCGTCCCACCAGCCACACCGAGGCCACCGTGGCCACCAGGCCAAGCAGGCGCAGGGCCCAGGTGCCCGGATCGGCCGCTCCGGTGAGCACCTCCTGAAAGCGGGCCACATCGCCGGCCAGGGCGCCCAGACCGCAGAACAGCACCGTGCCCGGCAGGATGCCCAGCAGCCCGATCGAGTAGTCGCGCAGGCTCACCTCACTGAGGCCATAGGCGAGGTTGAGCAGGCTGAAGGGAAACGCCGGCGACAGCCGGGTGAGCAGCACCAGCCGCAGGCCTTCGCGGCTCACGGCCTGCTCCACCTGCTGCAACTTCGGCGTCGCCGCCAGGCGCCGGCGGGCCCAGTTGCGCAGCCAGCCCCGACCCAGCAGAAAGACGATTTCAGCCCCGAGGCAGGCCCCGACAAACACGATCACGCTGCCCCACCAGGTGCCGTAGAGCGCCCCGGCCAGCATCGAGGCCCAGACCCCCGGCAGCAGCAGGGTGACCCAGAGGGCATAGAGCGGCACGAACGCCAGGGCCCCGAGGGGGGAGCGCAAGGCCGGCAGCAGCTGATCCAGCAGGGCGGATCCATCCATCCACGAACCGTAGCGATAGGCAGAGCAAGCCCGACGCCCTATAACCAGCCGAGGCGAGGAGCCATCGAGCGATGACCATGCCCAAACCCACCGGGCGCAAGGGCGCCCCAGGTCCCTGGCCGCTGATTACAGGCCTGTTGGCCCTGGTGCTGCTGGCCGGCCTGGGCACACGCCTGTGGCAGCAACGCCAGCAGCAGCAGCTGGCGGCGCAGAAGGCCGTGCCGCTGCTGCCCCGCCAGGTGTCCGCCCTGGGCCGGATCGAACCGCTCGACGGCATCAGCAAGGTGTCGGTGCCGAGTTCGCTCAGCAACGACCGGGTGCGGGAGATTTTGGTGAAAGACGGCCAGGAGGTGCGCAAGGGCCAGCCCCTGGCCGTGCTCGAAAGCCTCGACACCCTCGAGAGCAGCGTGCGCAAATCCGAGGCCTCGATCCGGGTGGCCGAGAGCAAGCTGGCCGCCCAGGACAGCGTCATCGCCCGCTACAAAGCTGATCTGGGCCAGGCCAGCGCCGAGGCACGACGGGCCGAACAGCTGTTTGCAGCCGGGGCCACCAGCGCCAACCGGGTCGAGAAGCTGCAGGCCGACGAAAGCAGTGCCAAAGCCCAGCTGGCCGAAGCAATCGCCACCAAAGGCACCCTGGTGGAGGAACTGCGCGAAAGCCGGGCCGCGTTGAACAAAGACCAGGCCGAGCGGGCCAAGGCTACGGTGCTGGCCCCCTTTGCCGGCACCGTGTTCAAGGTGCATGCCCACCCGGGCGACAAGGTTGGCGACGATGGCCTGCTGGAGATGGGCGACAGCAGCCGCATGGGCGTGATCGCCGAGGTGTATCAGAGCGATCGACCGATGATCGCCCTGGGCCAGAAGGTCACCCTCAGCGCTGATGGTTTCAAGGGCCGTCAGGTGCAGGGTCAGGTGGTGGAGATTGCCCGCGAAGTGAGCCGCCAGACCGTGTTCAGCGGCCAGTCCGGCGAGAATCTCGACCGACGCGTGCTGGAGGTGAAGATCGGCCTGCCGCAGGAGGCCCTGCCGATCGCCAGCCACCTCAACTACCTGCAGGTGAATGTGGTGTTTGCGCCGTTGAGCGCGGCCCAGAAGGCCAGCAAGCAGGCCACCCTGGACGCCGCTGGCGGCAGCCGATGAAGCTGCTCACCGCCCTGCGCCGCACCCCCCTGGCCTGGCGGCAGACGAGCCATCGGCCGATGCGCCTGCTCGCCGCCATCGCCGGTGTGAGCTTCGCCAATGTGCTGGTGTTCTTTCAACTGGGCCTGGCCAGCGGCCTGTACGCCAGTCAGAAGCGGCCGCTGGAGCGGCTCAATGGCGAGCTGGTGATGGTGAGCCGCCGCTACACCAACCTGGGCGAACCGCTCAACCTGCCCCGCAGCCGTCTGATCCAGGCCCTGGGGGTGCAGGGGGTGAAGGCGGTGACACCGCTGTACATCGGCAAGACCGACTGGCTCAACCGCGACAGCCGCGAGAAAAAGCAGGCGCTGATCTTCGGGCTGTCACCGGAGAACCCAGCCCTGCGCATTCCCGAACTGGCCACCGATGCCAGCAAGTTGCTGCGACCCGATGGCCTTTTCTTCGACACCCTTTCTAAAAAGGCGGCCGGTCCGGTGGGCCAAGTGGTGGCCAGAGACGGCCTCTACGAGACGGAACTGCGCGGCAAACGGGCGGTGGTGAATGGGCTGTTCACGATGGGGCTCACCTTTGCCGCCGACATCAACCTGCTCACCTCGGCCAGCAACTTCAAAACCTGGTTCCCCGATCAGAGCAGCGACGACATCCAGCTCGGCGTGATCCAGCTGGAACCGGGCGTCAGCGCCCAGCAGGTGCAGGCCACCCTGCAGAACTTTCTCGATCCCTCGGTGAAGGTGCTCACGCTCAAGCAACTGGAAGCGGTGGAGATAGATCACTGGCGCAACAACACCTCCTTCGGACTGATCTTCAACCTGGGAGTGCTGGTGGGCCTGGTGGTGGGCGCCATCATCGTTTACCAGATTCTCTATTCCGATGTGAGTGATCACCTGCCGGAGTACGCCACGATGAAGGCGATGGGCTACAGCGATGGCTTCGTGGTGGGCATCATCGTGCAGGAATCAGTGCTGCTGGCCGCCCTGGCCTTTGGGCCCAGCCTGCTGCTGGCGATGGGGCTCTACGCCCTCCTGGCCAGCTCCACGTCGCTGATGATCGTCATGACCGTGCAGCGGGCCCTGGCGGTGTTCGCCCTCACCCTGGTGATGTCAGCCGGTTCGGGCTGGCTGGCCACCGGCAAGCTGCGGCGGCTCGATCCCGCCGATATCTTCTGATGGCGCCCCTGGAGACGGCAGACGGGCCGGCCGACGACGGCCCCAACGGCGCCAACAGCACTGGCCCCAGCGGGCGCGAATTGCGCATCGAGGTGCATCACCTCGACCACTGGTTCGGCGCAGGCGAGACGGCCAGACAGGTGCTGCGTGACATCACCCTGACCGTGCACGCCGGCGAGATCGTGATCCTCACCGGCCCCTCCGGCTCCGGCAAGACCACCCTGCTGACCATGCTCGGCGGCCTGCGGGCGGCCC
>CAIZOZ010000395.1 GCA_903934745.1 uncultured cyanobacterium | reverse complement strand
GGCTGAAGGGCCTGCACCGCATGGTCCAGGAAAGGAGCCCAGCGCCAGCCAGCCAGATTGACCGGATTGAGGCTGCAGGGCTGGGGCTGCGAGGAAGACGTCATGGGGAAATCTCGGTGGGAAGAACTGGCATCTGGCCACTGCCGGGGAACAGAAAATCCTGCAGGAACCGATCCGACCAGGCCTTGCCGAAGTGGCTGGTGAACAGTCCATGGGCGGGATCCCGTTCGGCGCTATAGACGTCGTATGCGTCCTGAAGTCGGTGTACCTCGTCGGGATGCAGCCCAGCGGACGTTTGGGGGCGATCATGGAGGGCCCAGTAGCTGGCGAGGAACGCCGTGAACGCGGCAGGTAACGATCCCTGGGCTTGTTCGGCGTTCCCCCTGCAGAACAGCAGCCATGGTGAGAAGTACTGATGCGGGTCGAAGGAGCGCATGGTTTCCTCGCCGCTGAGGTCGGGGAAGCGTTCATGCAGCTGCCGAAGATCTTCCAGGTGGTGGGCCAGATACTCCGGCTGCTGGAGCAGAGGTTGGAAATCGAGAACGGCCACTAGTTTTTGGCGGGTACCGAACCACAGCAGGTCGATCCCCAGCAGTGGTTGATCGCGGTTGTATTCGGGATAGGCCACGGAATTGAGCACCTGGAGGCTCTCCCCGGCATCGAGCCGGGTCACCCGCCAGCGGCGGATGCCAGGCAACTGCCAGAGCCAACTGCGGATCACACTGTTGCCCTTGGTAGAGCGGCACTCGGTCAGGTCATTTGGAATCTCCAGGGATTCGCCACCCCTGGCCAGGATCTGTGCGTGAAGCTCGTCGAGGAAGGGATCGAACATGGTGTGCTGTTAGCTTTCCGCAGCAAGCGGCTGCGTGGCGAGTGGGAAACGCTGTCGAGCCGTTGCTCTGATGGCTTCTAGTTGAGCGTCATTGGGACAGCGCAGCTCGGTGCAGTAGGTCGTCATGCTGATGCCATCAAGGAATTGCACACTGCTGACCCGGATGCGTACGCCCTCACTAACGAACCAGCAGCGCTCAACCCCTACATTGGTGTCGTAGCGAGTGGTCATGGTCAGCAGCCCGTCCTCGGCAAAGGAGTAGTTGCTGATCACCGGTTGTTTCTCGATGTAGCCCTTGTCCCGCAGTAGAAAGCCTCGGCGTGGGTTCGCAAGGTCCACAACATCGAGCAAAACGGCGGCATTGTCGTCACCGCGGCTGTTCTCCTTGAGATTGCTCTCCCACCAGAAGCGCGCACCGCCGCACACCTGGCCGGAGGCAACTCCAAGGCTTTCGCAGATACTCTGGACGGCCCGATCAGAGCTATCAAAAGGCTCGATGGTGAGATTGGAATCGCCGGCTTCGTCGTCCTGGTGATCAAGATGGTGCACGGCGCGGCGGGTCAGCCAAGTGCCGGCGCTGGCGGCCAGGAAATCCGCCATGGTCAAAGGTGGAAGCTGTGCCATCACCTTCAGGCGACTACGGCCTCGGTGCTGCCGGCCCGGATCCGCCGGGTGAGGAAGCCGAACAGAACCTTGCCGATGGCGGCCACCAGATTTCCCTCCAGCTCCTGGAACATCTTCATGTTGCAGTGGAAGGCCTGGTTCGCCTCCGCCACGATGCGGTCCGACAAGGCCTGATCAATCGGCAGGCCGTCGAGGATGGCGCGGTAATCGGCCTTGAAGGCCTTTTCGTCGTCGATGGCATCAAACTCGTAGAAGCGCAAGCCATCGTGCTCTCCCAGGCTCATGGCCTTCTGGGCGATGGTCTTGAGGATCTGGCCGCCGGAAAGATCGCCGATGTAGCGGGTGTAGTGGTGACCCACCAGCAGCTCTGGGGTCGTCTGGGCCACCTGATGGATGCGGGCCACGTACTCCCGGGCGCCTGGGGTGGCTTTGACCTGGCTGCGCCAGTCCGAACCGAAATAGAAGGCCAGGTCCTGCTCCAGCGCCGAGCGCCGATTGAGCTGGGGGAAACCGATCGGCCCCACCACGGGGTGATCGGCGAGCTTGCCGATCTCCTCTTCCATGGCGCTGTACACATACCAGAGATCTCCCACCAGCGTGCGGTAGCTGGCCTTGTCGACCACCCCCTTGAGGAAGCAGCTCACAAAGCCCGTGTTCTCGGCCATGGTGTGGGCCTTCTTCGTCCCCTCCCGCAGCTGGAGAGCAAGGTTGACAGCCATGGCGGCAAGGCAGGAATGGTTCTGGATTGAACCTAAGGGAGGATCGTCCGGGATCAGGTCCGTCGGTTGCAGCCCTCAATGAAAGGCCATGCCAGCCGAACGGCAGGCCTGAATCGGATCAGGACGGAGCGGTGGCCTCCAGCTGGCTGGCCAGCTGGAGCAGGACCGCCTCGATGCGCTGCAGTTCGGCGTGGGAGGCGAGGGTGGCCTCAACCTGCTTCTGGGGGAGCTTGAGCCGCTGGCCCATAGCCTTCACATCGGTGACCAGGCGATCGCGGTAGGTAGTGAGCACTTCGATTGACTCGAGACAGTCCTGATGGCTGGGATCGGTCATGGATCGGACAAGGCGACTCTGATCAGGGTAGGTAGTCGTACGAGCCCGGGATCTGTCACCGCGGCCGCGGGCTCGCTGGGAGGCCTTGCCCAACAGGCGAGTTCGATTGGGCGTCAAACCATCTGGGCCGGCAGGCCAGGGTCTGGGAATCGGCCGATCGGGCTTTGATCACGAAATCTTGCGTCACCCATCCGCTTTGCGTCTGAGCCAGACCCTCGGGCTAATTTCATGGTGCTTCAGTCCTTCGGACAAGCTCGATAGCTGCTTTTCAATTGCTTTCCCAGCAATTTTAGAAAGGCCAGAGCCTTTAAGAAGCTCCCCAAGTCCCTAAGCCAGGGTTCTCCCAAATGCTCGACGCCTTTTCCCGCGCTGTTGTAAGCGCTGATTCGAAAAATGCTGCTATTGGCGGCAATGAACTGGCAGGTCTTCGTGCCTATGTTGCTGCGGGCAACAAGCGCCTCGACGCCGTCAATGCCATCTCCTCCAATGCATCTTGCATTGTGTCTGATGCAGTGACCGGCATGATCTGCGAGAACACCGGACTGATCCAGGCTGGTGGCAACTGCTATCCCAATCGCCGCATGGCCGCCTGCCTGCGCGATGGTGAGATCGTGCTGCGTTACATCAGCTATGCCCTGCTGGCCGGCGATTCCTCCGTTCTTGACGACCGCTGCCTTAACGGCCTGAAGGAAACCTACATCGCCCTGGGTGTGCCCCTGCAGTCAGCCGCCCGTGCCGTGGGGATCATGAAGGC
>CAIZOZ010000394.1 GCA_903934745.1 uncultured cyanobacterium | reverse complement strand
GCGGATTGAACTGCCTCCACGATCACAAACTCAGCGCCTCGATCCGCTGCCGCTCGCTGTCGCATGAGCGTCTCGGCTGAGATGTGTCGGGCAGTCAGGGCCGCGCCTGCTCTGGTACGAACACGAATTCATCGTGGAAAGCTTCTTGCTGGCCGCCTTTGTTCTCACCTTGTCTCTGGCCCTGATCCCTGGGGTGTTTCGTAGCAAGCGAGGTTTGCTGCTGATTTTTTTATCGATGATTCTGCTGGCAGGCTTCAAGTCCGTTGGTCGGTTCTTTTGGCTGGGGGCCCTGATTGGCCTCGTCATCTACGCCGGAGATCCGCGCCGATGGGCCTGGACATTTAAAAGCGCTTTGGCGGCGATCACCTCCCTGATCGTGGCCGCCACCGTGGGCCAGAATTCGCAGGGATATTGGTTGCTGCTCAACTCTGTGTTGCCATTGGTTCAGGACCAGGGCGAACCCCATGGACGCTATCGCAAGGCCCTGCGCCCCTTGATTCTGGAGGCACGCAGCTATGGGGACAATTATCCGTGGAATAAATATAAGTATAAGAAGATGCTCAGGAACAGAGATCCCAAAGTTATTCATCCCGACTGGGCTGCACTGCTCAAGAAGGACCGCAAGTTTGCCCAGGTGGCCCGCAGTCTTTCCTATCAGGCGATTCAGGGGAGCCCAATCACCTTTCTGAAATACACGGTTTCATCCTTTGCGATCGCGACAAAACGAGGTGGAGTGATTCCAAGATTCGAGCCTGATCTTTTCTGGGGTGACCTAGTGTTCAACGCCGAAAGAATCAGGAGTGAGCCAGGTTACATAGCTCTTGCGTTCCGGGTCGACCAGCAGGGCCTTGAGCGCCTCGCCGAACAAGGGCGCCGCAGGAAATATGGACTGCTGGAGTTTCATGAGTATTTCGATGGTTTGTTTCGCCCCTTGCGGCAGCCTGAGCATCAGCAGGGACTGGCAACGCTGATTATTCGTCCTTTCGGATGGCTCGTCGGACTAGGTATTTTAATCAGCCTCCGCCCGGGATTCATCCGCAAGGCTTCGCTGTTGCTCGTGCCGAGCGCGATCTACTCCCTGGCGGTGTTTGCGGTGGGCGATGCCGTACCCCGCTATCTACATCCGATCGAATGGGTGGGATTCATCTTCGGGATTCTGGCCATCGAAATGTTGCTGCGCCTGGCCTTGCATCTGACGCGCAGGTTGCGCGCCGCCCGCCTGCCTCAGGCCTGGCCACCGTCCGCCTGAGGGCTTCCCCTGACTGCCCGACACATCTCACTGCGACAGTCGTGCGACAGCCAGCAGTTGGTTCTGGCGTGGCCGTGGCGGTAGGTCAATCCGCGTGAACCATGGCTCTTTCTGCCGTCGCAGCACTCCGCGGCTGGGGATGCAGGGCCCCCCCAGATTCCGTAGGGGGATGGGTGCCCAGGCCAGCAAGGCGTTGGCGGTATTGGCCACGCACTGCTGCAGTCACTTCAGGTCGATCCGCACAAAGCTCAGGCCCCGCTGCCAGTGGGGATCGACGCGGCGGAGTTCGCCGGCCAGGCTCACGGCATAGCCCTGCAAACTGCCGACCAGCACAGCGATGGCGACGACCAGTGGGTCGGGTGAAATCGACGCTGGCCCGGGGCTGCGAGGTGGTGCTCGACGGCTCGATGGACCGGGAGATCTGTCCGCTGAACCTTGCCCTCACCGCCAGCACCACCGTGGCGATGGCGATCGGCGACGCCCTAGGAGCCTGTCTCACATGCCCCCAGCCCCACGCCAGCTCCCCACGGCTCCAAGCTGGAGACATGACTCTGTGGCTCTGGCTCAGTGAGGGCTGCTCTCCGCAGACGGACTCCAGGATGATGCGGTCAGTAACTCCGGCCCACTGGTGGTGGCGAACGTCAGCAGATCGCCATGCAGGGGTGCCGATTCCTGGCTGTTGCCCACCACCAGCCAGGCTTCAAGTGGATGGGACTAGGCCGCCAGATCCCTGACCAGGGCTGGCAGCATCGCAGCGCTGCCGTGGGCCACCGTCACCACGGCGATCCGTTCCCTTTCGGATTCAGGTTCGGTGGCGATGGTGGCGGCGTGAGGGAAAGTAGCGATGGGCGCGGCGTTTCTCTGGCCCGAGTTTCGCAGTATGAACGACCCCTCCAACTGTGGTGTCTGCCTGATTCATGGAGACCTGGCCAGCTCCGGCTTCACCCAGCCTTCGCTCCCCAGCGCGGCTGGGCCCGGTGATCTGGCGATCGGTCGCTTTGGCCCCTGGCTGTTGCGCCACCATCCGCTGCCGGCGCCGCTGGTGGGCTGGCTGATCCTCGACAGCCTGCGACATGTCGGCGGCCCGGCCGACTTCAACGCGCTCGAATCGGCCGCCCTGGGGCCGATTCTGCAGCGCACTTCCGCCCTGGTGCGGGAGCTCAGCGGCTGTCAGAGGGTCTATGCGGTGGCCTTCGGCGAGGGGGCGCGCCATTTTCATCTGCATCTGATCCCCCGCCATGGCTCCGATCCGGCCACCGAGAGCTGGCGCGTGGCCGATCTCTACCGGGCGGTGAGCGCCGGTGAGCGCCCGGAGGCGGATGCGGATTCGGTGCTGCAGCTGGTGCGGCGGGCCCGCCAGGCCAGCGCGGACTGGTAGATCTAGGATGTTGCGTTGATTCAGGATAAGCTGTTTCCCTAAGTGGTTGCGGTGCTGGCCCGGCTGAAGTGATCCCCCTTGCCCGGCAAGCTGACGGCCCACATCGGCGGCAAGCGGATGTTGGAGCGCTGCAGCCAAGCCCGGGCCCCCGAGGCGGTGCGGTGGTGCTCTGCACCGACAGCGAGGAGCTGATCAGCGCGGCGGGCCGCTGGGGCTTCCCGGCGATCGCCATCAGTGCCGCCTGTGGTTCTGGCAGTGAGCTGATCGCCTCGGTGGTGGGCTTGATGGCGGAGCTGGCCGGGGCGACGCCCAAGCTGACGGTGATCCTCAACGTGCAGGGCGATCAG
>CAIZOZ010000393.1 GCA_903934745.1 uncultured cyanobacterium | reverse complement strand
CGCCACTACCGCTTTGAGGCCCTGGAGCTCAAGGAGCTGAGCCACCGCCTCGATGGCGTGCTCTGGCCCAGGGACAGCACCGGCTGCGCCGAAACCGGCAGCCCGGAGTTCCCGGTGGTACTCCTTGAGGTGCAGATGCACCCCGACCCAGGCTTCCGCCACCGCCTGGCGGCGCAGAGTTGTCGGTTTCTTCAGAAGCACCTGCAGGTGGAGCACCTGGAGGTGGTGGTGATCACGCCACACAAGCGAATCAGCCTCGGCCCCACCAGGCTGCCCAGGCTTCTACAGGCGCTCCTGAACGAGGTGCACTGGATCAGCCTGGAGGAGCTGAGCCAGCAGGCCAACCTCGATCCCCTGCTCAACCTGCTCACCCTGCCGGTGCGGCCCGAGAGCGAGCTGGCGGCCAGCAGTCAGCAGATTCTCGCCAGCCGCCCGGATCTGAAAACTGTTGTTCTTCCTATGCTAGTGCAACGATTCCCCCAGCTTACCGAGGCAGAAATCATGGTGATCGCCGGAATTCCCCGAGAAGAGATCCGCCACACCAGGGCTGTACAGGACTGGCTGGCCGAGGGCCGCCAGGAGGGCCGCCAGGAGGGCCGCCAGGAGGGCCGCCAGGAAGGCCGCCAAGAAGGGCGCCAGGAGGGCGAAGCCAAAGGCCGTCAGCAAGAAGCAGCTTCTATGGCTCTGCGCCTGCTCAACCGCCGTTGCGGCCCTTTCAGCGAAGCCACCACCGCCCAGATCCAGGCCCTGCCCCTGGGTCAGCTGGAAGCCCTGGCCGACGCCCTGCTCGACTTCACGGGCCCGGACGACCTGGCGACCTGGCTGGCCGCCAACACCTGACCTGAACCACCAACGCCTGAGGTCCTGCCCCCGCAGACCCTGCAACTCCATGACCCTCGCCCCCTCCCGCACGGGCACCCCCGCCTGGTTCACCGGCCAGCCACCGCAACTGCTGCTGGTGTGGATGGTGTACCGGCTGGCGATGCCGATCCTGATCGAGCGGATGAGTGCCTGAGATGAGCGACGCCGTACTGGTCAAAGGCGACAACGCGAGCAAGCGTTTCTCTGCAGCCGCCAGTGATGACCCACTTGCACCAGCCCCTGTACGTAGGTAGCCGAGCTGTTCAACAGCTGATGCGCCTGGTGTCGGTCGCCAGCATCTGGGAGGTGGCCATCAAGCACCGCCTTGGCAAGTTGGCTGTCCTGCCGGTGCTCGATCCGCATGTGATTGAAACCGCCCAGCTGCCCTTGGTGCATCACGACCCATTTGATCGCATGTTGATTGCCCAGGCGCGGGTCGAGGGGCTGATGGCCGTATCAATAGGCCGAGTCGTGATCGGGGTGGAGTGAGAGCAACCGCAGCCAGTGGCCATCGCGCCAGGCCACAGCTCGGCAGCTGCGGCTGATCCTCAGGGAGTACAGCCGTTCACCTGCAGGGCCCTGGCGGCTCTGGATCAGCTCCCAGCGCAGCCCCTTGCTGCTTTGCAGCTGCTCCCAGGTCATCGCCTGAAGCAGGCGCAGGGTCTTGAGCACGGCCCAGGCGTCTGACTTTTCCATGGCCAGCAGATTGGCCTGAAACTCCGGGTTGTTGAGGTCAAGCTGAATCACAGCATCCCCAGGTGCTGCTCCAGGGCCTCGAGATCCGCGGTGCGGGGCGGTTGGTCCATGGCGGCCATGGCCCGATCGAGACGAGCGGCGGCTTCCGGTTGGTACAGCCAGAGCTCGCTGTCGGGGATGGTCTGGGCCGTTTTGATCACCCAGACCCCAGGCTCGCGGCTGTCGACCACAACGGTGCGACCAGCGAACTCCTTGCCCAACGAGATCTGGCCACTGGCCCCAATCTGCTTGATGGTTTTCATGCTGACCTGGCTTTCATGCCTTCATGCTAAGCGGCGCTTTGGCGCGCTTGCCACCTAAGCGCTCACCTTTGGGGCACCTGAGCCTTGTGCTCCCGGTACGGCCGTGGGCCTGTTGCTCACGCCGCTGATCCTCAATGCTCGCGCCTGGTTCCCCGGCCAGCCGTCGCACCCACCCCAATGTTGGTCATCTGAGCCAATGATCCCAGCCGCGGGCTCAGCCCTCAAGGGTGAATTCGAGGGCAACGCAGCGCACTGGTGATCCTGGTGGTGCGCATCGGCCATCGCCGTGAGCTCTATCGCTGACGCGCCCCCAACCGTGCCCTCCTCACTACTCCCTATGCCCCGCCTGAGCTGAGCCACGTTCTGGTCAAAGTCGACAACGTGAGCAAGCGGTTCTGCCGCAGCCTCAAGCGTTCGCTCTGGTATGGCCTGCAGGACCTGGGCAGCGCCGATGTGAAGCTGCGGCCAGACGCGTTCTGAACGCCTCATTCGCAACGCCTAGTTTCCCCCGCTGAATTTGCAACTGTGCAGGAATCTGTCCCCTCGGGTTCCAGAGAACCCGATCAACGGCTCCCCTACGGCGAAGATCGGTTTCGTTTCTACGGTGAGATCCAGGGGAAACGCTTCGTTGTCATCTACACCGAGCGGCAAGGACGGTTCCGAATCATCTCCGCCCGAAAAGCCAACACTCGTGAAATACAGGCTCACGGCCAACGGCGAGCTGATTCGCCAGAAGCCTGACGGGACTTGGGATGCCGCCACAGCACGGGCCGACTGGGACCGGATCGACAGCACGACTGATGCTGAGATTGAGCGGCAGGAAATCGCTGATTTAGTGGAAGTAGCCTTGCACCTTCAGGTGGGTGGGCTCCCTGCTCTGGCTGTGCGCCTGGATGTGAGCCCATCGTCTGTGAGGCGTTGGCGCCGTGCACGTGTGATGCCCTCGGCTGCTCATCAGCAGCGTCTGCACAACCTCCTCACGACGCTGTAAAGAGTCCGGGCGCTGCCGGAGCAGAGCTGTCGGTTTCTTCAGAAGCACCCGCAGGTGGAGCATCTGGAGGTGGTGGTGATCACCCCACACCGGCGGCACAAGCTGGGGCCAGCCCAACGACCTCGACACCTGCGGGTGTTTCTGGGGGAGGTGCACTGGCGCTGGTTCGAGGCGCAAATCATGGTGATGGCCGGCATTCCCCGCGAAGAAATCAGCCACACCCGCGCCGTACAGGACTGGCTGGCCGCCACCAGCTCTTGTGTCTCCAGGCCCCAAGGCCCAAGAGTGAATCAACACGACTCCCTTGTCCCCAGCCAAATGTGCGAGGGTCATGGCCAGCACAACTGCGGCGGTCGAGCCCTGCTCCCGCCCGATGTGCACTAGACACCCTTGGTGTGTCCACGGCCCGGCGCCAGGTTTACGGCTTGTGTGGCACAGGGTGGCGGATGGGTGCTCGAATGGCCTTGGCTGCCGCGGTTCGCGGCCAAGAAGCAGCCGGTCGCCTTCACTCCAGTGAGCCAGTAGCCCCGCACCTGTGACCTCCCTCCCCACCCGCACCTACACTCCCGAAAGCCCGCTGGCCCACCCGGCCAAGCTCTGGCGGGAGATGAAACAAGATCTCTGGGCCGGCCGCGAACTGGCCTGGCGCCTGGCGGTGCGCGACATCAGCGCCCAGTACCGCCAGAGCGTGCTGGGGGTGCTGTGGGCCCTGATCAACCCGCTGATGACCACGGCGGTGGGCTGTTCCTGAGCACCTCGCGGTTGGTGCAGGTGGCCGACACCGGCCTTCCCTATCCGGTGTTCGTGTTCACCGGCACGCTGCTGTGGTCGATCCTGATCGACTCCTTTCACCCAGTTCCTGATGTATCTGAGCCCGGTGGTGTTCCCGCTGGCCACCACGGGCTGGACGGGCACGGTGATGCGGCTCAACCCGCTCACGCCGCTGATCCTCAATGCCCGCGCCTGGTTCACCGGCCAGCCGCCGCAGCTGCTGGGCGAGTGGGCGCTGACGGTGGGTGGCTCAGCGGTGCTGCTGCTGCTGGTGTGGATGGTGTACCGGCTGGCGATGCCGATCCTGATCGAGCGGATGAGTGCCTAAGTCACTGCATGGAGTTCAGCCATCACGCCCTCGAGAAATGCACCCTCTATGGCGTCAACCCGGAGCTTGTGCGTGAAGCCCTCACAGTGGGAGAGACGTTTCTCGATCTCAACCGGGGCGGCAGCCGTGCTCGAGTGTTCGAATTTCTGGATCGCCCCTGGGTTGCCGTTCTCACCCCGGATGACGCCAGGGTGATTACCGTGTATCCAACCGATGAACGCACCGTGCAAGCCCGCAGGGCTGGAGGACGATGGCTGTTTCTGAACCGTTGACGCTGCCTGATCAGTTGCGGAGCATGCGCCAGACGTTGGATGCCGAAACAGGCGCGATCTTGTTTCGACATCCAACCCTCCAAGGCATCCCTGATCTGGTGGTGGAGGGAGACGGATACACCATGGAATTCTTGGGTCCCAACTTGCTCTGCCTCGACATCATCGATCCAGGAGCACTGGGCCGCCTGCTGGCAGAACCGATCAAGCAGCAGCTTCCTGTGGGCCTGGGAGACTGAAGGACGTCGGTGAGACTTCCCCCGAACCGCAAGGAGACCCAGCCCGAACGAGACGTTCAGCCTCCTGCCGCCAGCGAGGCTCCACCTCCACCAGGCATCTCACGGGCTTCAGCCCCAACCCCAAGCCGACATCCCCGAAAAAACGCCCTATTCTTGGCTTATAGCCCAGATAACAGAAGGCGCCAGCAATACCTCGACAACCCTTGCAGGATCTGGAAAGCCCAACAGTCGCGAGGTTCACGATCACGCCCGATGCCGAGATCAGCCATCAACGCATCGTTGAGTTGGTTGACGAAGCCCTGCAAGCCAGCCCCTCCACGATCCGTCGCTGGCGCCGCGGTGCTGTATCGCCAACAGCCGCCAATCTGCAAAGGCTGCAGGAGCGGGTTTCGACCAGTTTCTGAGATCACCACAGAGGCCGATGGCCTTAGTGAGACGGGTCCGGGGACGGTTGTACTGCCTATCCGATGCCCTGCTCGACTCCCAAGGCGCGTCCGACCAGAGCGTCCGGCAGATCCGTCAGCACCTGAAGCCCTGCCCCGCTGCCCAGGCAGCGGGGATTCTTGTTGCCTGCCACCCGCCACAACTCCTGGGTGAGTGGGCTTTGACTCTGGGCGGCTCAGCGGTGCTGCTGCTGGTGTGGCATACTGGATGCCAAAAGCCAGCTGTCGCGGTTGGTGAAGGCAGCCCTGGCCGGTGAATGAGGTGATCATTGCCTGCCATGGCAAGGCCCAGGTGAAGTTGGTGCCGTGCGCGGAGGCCGCCGGCTTGAAGCAGTTGGGCGCTCTGGCAGCAGCCTCGCCCGAGCTCGTGGTCAGCCAGGTGGACGCCGCCTTCGCTGAGGCGGTGGATCAGCAGGTGGCCGAGCTGTTCAACAGCTGATGCGCCTGTTGCTCGACACCCAGGTGATGCTCTGGTGGCTCCTTGACGATCCACGGCTGGGCCCCACACACGAGAGATTTTGGCCGCAAGCCCATGCCTGGTGTCGGTCGCCAGCATCTGGGAGGTGGCCATCAAGCACCGCCTTGGCAAGTTGGCTGTGACACCGACCGCCTTTCGCGATCAGAGCCTTGCCGCAGGTGCTGCGCTCCTGCCGGTGCTCGATGCCCATGTGATTGAAACCGCCCAGCTGCCCCTGGTGCATCACGACCCCTACCGCTGCGCGGAAGACTGCGTCTATGACGCCTGTTGATTGCCCAGGCGCGGGTCGAGGAGCTGATGGCCGTGTCATCCGATGGTCACTGGCCTGGCTACGACGTGTCCCTGCATCGCGTCTGAGCAATGTCCCCCCCCCCTGAGCCATCAAGGTCCCTAGCCCGATCGAGCCGTTGCGCCTCCTACCGCCAACGAGCTCACCCTCAACAGGGCGCCTCACGGCACGCAGCCCTAAGATAATGTCACTGACATCACTGACATCACTGTGATCTCGCGGGGTTTCCCATGATCCAAGTCACGGCCCGCCTCCCCGACACCCTTGGCGCTGAGCTGGATGCTGCCGCCCAGCAGCTCAACCGCTGCCGTGCCGACATCATTCGCCAGGCGATCGAGTATTACCTCGACGACATTGAGGATCTGCGATGCGGGGTAGCAGTCCTGAAGGACCCTGCCGACCCCGTACTCGCCTGGGCTGAGGTGCGCGATGCGCTGCTCGCTGCGGATTAAGCACTCAGCCGCCAAGGCACTCGCCGCGCTTCCCAAGGCCGATCGGGTGCGGGTGGTGGAGGCGATCGACCTTCTCTGCGACACCCCAGCCGCTGGCTCAGCCCTCAAGGGTGAATTCGAGGGCAGCGCAGCGCACTGGTGATCCTGGTGGTGCGCATCGGCCATCGCCGTGAGGTCTATCGCTGACGCGCCCCCAACCGTGCCCTCCCTCACCTCTCACGATGCTCCACTCCTCCCTATGCCTGAGGCACGGGAACGAGCCCGAACCCAGGATTGCTGCAGTACTGTTTCGGGTACTAAACTGGAATTTCCAGCGATCGCTGTGCCATGGATCAGCGGAACGCCCTCACCTCAGCTGAGCTCAAGCGCCGTGGGATCGCAGCGATTGAGCAGGCGCTGCAGCATGGCCCTGTCCATTTGTTGAAGCGCAACCGATCCGCTGCTGTGGTGCTGAGTGAACAGCACTATCGCCAGCTGCAGTTGCAGGCATCACGAGCACCTGGAGCCGAAGCATCGGCGTTGCAGTGGCTGCTGGCCTTGCCGCCATCCACGAACCCGTGCCGTAAGGCTGAGATCGATGCGGAGCTGGCGGCTGAGCGCGACTGGTGATTGCCTTCCTGGATGCCAGCGCCCTGATCTATCTGGTGGATGGTGAGGTCCCATGGGCCCAAGCCACCCAGGCAACCCTGCAGCAGCTTGCCGCCCAGTCACCTGAGCTGGCCCTGGCCGTGAGCCGCCTCAGCCTGCTCGAGTGTCGTGTGGCTCCACTGCGGCGGGGCGATCAAGCCAGCCTGGATCGTTTTGAGGCGTTGTTTGCCCAGCCGGATCTGCTGGTTGTGGAGATCAGCGCCTCTGTGGTGGAGCTGGCGACGCAGTTGCGCGCCAACCATGGGTTGCGCACTCCCGATGCATTGCAGGCCGCTTGCTGCCTGCAACTGGGGCCTGATGCCGTGATGATCACGGGTGATGCCAGCTTTCAGCGCGTCCAGGCTTTGCAGGTGAGCCTGATTGCCTGCTCCTGATGGGCCGACCTTGCGACCTGGCTAGCTAGCCGCCAACGCCTGAACCTCCAGCGCCTGAGTCCCTGCCTGCCTCAGATGAGCGACGTTCTGGTCAACGTCGAAAACGTGAGCAAGCGGTTCTGCCGCACCCTCAAGCGTTCGCTCTGGAATGGCCTGCGGGACCTGGGCAGCGCCGATGTGCAGCTGCGGCCAGACGAGTTCTTAACGCCTCATTCGCAACGCCTAGTTCCCCCCGCTGAATTTGCAGCTGTGGAGGAAGCTGTACAAGCCGTACACATTCAGGGAGGCGCCCAAATTGCCAAGGCTTCCCCCTGAGCCGCCAGGATGTCTAGCTCGAACGACTTGCTCAGCCCCTTGCGGCCACAAAGGTTCCACCGGCAGCAGTCCCCGCATGGGCTGCATGCCTGGCCCAGCAAGCCAAACGCCTTACGCTGGTAAGACGTTCGTGTGGGATGGTTTGGCGAGGGAAAGTTTCGTGAGGGAAGGTTTTGTCTTGGCAGAGATCGATGCGCTGCTCACCCTCTCCTCCAAGGGGTAGTTGGTGATCCCGGCACGGTTCCGTCAGCTGTTGGGGCTTCAGGCCGGCGACCGGCTGGCGTTGACCCTCGAGGCTGATGGACTTCGCCTGGTTCCCCAGAATCGCGAGAAAACTCGCTCCGCCCGCGTCTTGATCGGCTGCGCTGGTTACCAGGGACCGCCACTGAGCCTGGAGCAGATGGATCCGGCGCTCTTCGCCCAGCCGTGACCTTGCCTGTGGCGCTCGACACCAACGTGTGATCAGCCCCAAGGCCGCGCCAGCGGTTCACCAATGAACACCCCCTGATCCGGCATGGCCACGCTGCGCCAATAGCTCTCAATCAGGGTGTCGCCCCGGCGGTAGTAGCTGAGCAGCAGGCCGGGGTCGG
>CAIZOZ010000392.1 GCA_903934745.1 uncultured cyanobacterium | reverse complement strand
GACAACTGGGTTTTGGCCTGATGCACGTTGACCATGCGGGACGGGGCGCCAGGACTGGAGCCCGGATGGGCGTGCAGTTCGGAACTGATGGATGGTGGCTGTTCCATGGCGTTCCTGGATCCGCGGGGAGCTGAGGCAGCGGGTTGAGGCAGTGAGCTGAAGCTTTGAACCCTGGTGACGAGATTAGCTTAGGCGTGGACTAAGTCCTTCTTGGCCCTCGTCCAGGCGGGGTCTGGGTTCGGCCGCCTTCAAAAGTCGTCGAAGTCGCTGCCGAAGGGCCGCTGCAGCTTGAGCTCCACAGTCTTGTAAGGAACGGTCGTGGCGACACCCTCCAGCAGTTGCTCGAACCGAAGCTCCAGCAGCTTGTTGTTGTAGTTGTCCGCCGCATTGGAGAGCACCAGGCTCAGTTGCTGTTCCCGCTCACGCGGATCGCTGGCAGTGGAATCCAGCCGCAGGGTGCGCGGTTCACAGAGCAGCACGTCATCGTCCTTGGCGTAGAGGGCGACGCGCAGTTGGATCGGCAAGCGTTTTTTCGCCTCCACCGGTTCCAGCTGAAACAGGCCAAAGGAGAGCTTGCCGGTGGTGATTTTGACGGGCATGCGCAGCAGCTCCACCCCCACCGGCCGGCTTTCGTCCTTGCGTTCCCGCTTGAGCCTGATCACCGGCACGACCACCTCCTGCAGGGAGGTGCCGCCATGCACAAAGCGTGAGCCCGAACCCTGACGGGGGTAGCGATCAAGACCCAGCGGGAAGACGGCGCTCCAGTCGCCAGTCAGCCCCAACTGCTCGGCCGTGAACACCTTCTGGCCGGAGCTGGCCTTGATGCCGCTGCCCAGGGCGAAGCGTCGGCTCTTGAAGGTGAGCTCCGCGGCGGCGGGGTACTCGGAGCGGTCGTTGGCATCCACAGGTTCCTGCTGGAACAGAAAGCCGTGGTCTGCCGTGATCACCACCTGGCTGCCCTTGAGGCTGGCGATCTTGCGCAGAATCTGCTCCAGGTCTTCAAAGGTCTGCTCCACCGCCTGGCAGGTGTGCGCCTCGGTATCGCGCTTATCGCCAACCTGGTCGATGCGGTTGTGATAGATCACGATCAGGTCGTGATCGCGGCTCAGTTCGGCCCCCTCGCCAGTGGTGGAGAGGTTGAGGAACGCTTCCGCTTGGATCGCCTTGGCCCGGCCGTTTGCATAGGCCTTGAGGATTTTGTCGCGGTTGGCTGTACCCGTAGCGCTCTGGCCATCCACCAGGGCAGTGCCGTCGGCGGGATTGAGGCTGTATTGCGCGCCGGGCAGCAGGGACGCCATACCCAGCTGGGTGTAAGTGGGCAAGGCGCCGAGCAGGGCCTCCACCTCCGCCTGCCAGCCTTTGCCGGCCTGGCTGTTGAGGCGATCAGCGAAGTCGCGGGCGGCTTCATAACGCAGGGCATCGGAGATCACCACAAACAGGCGCTTGAGCCCCCTGGAACTGAGCGGTGAATGGACATAACGCATGTGGAACTCCTGCTGCCGCGGCAGGGTCGTCGAGCTCCAGGTGCCCAGCTGGCTCACCTGATCGCTCCAGCGGTTGGTGAGTGGCAGCAGCACGTTGTTGACGTACTGACTTTCGAGCCAGTCGCGCAGCGGTTTGAGCAGCCCGGGTTGTTGGTAGGTGCGGGCGTGGACGATGCAGCGGCGGTAGGCCTGGTCGAGCCGCCACCAACCCTTGCAGTAGCGCTGCAGACCCTCGTCGAAGCTGGGAACCTGCAGATCCACTTTCGCCAGAAGGCTGCGGAAGCTGATGGCCTGCTCCAGGGCTCGGTAGCCGTGCTGGTGTTTCTCGAACCAGCAGGAGGTGCTGCGGCCACGGATCGTCTCCAGCAGCTCGGCGTCAGGGGCGCTGTGGTTGCCGTTCTGGTGGGCGTTGGCCTGGAAGCGCTGCAGCAGGCGGCTGAGCACGAAGCGCTCGATCAGCTCATAGGTGTCGTCGTCGCCGGCGTTGTAGTTGTCTGGGGCGTCGTTGAGCTGCTCCTCCACCCGCAACACGGCGGCTAGGTGATCACTCCAGCGCTCGAAGGCGGCCCGATTGCTGAGGCTGTCTTTCCAGACGCTCAGGAACACCCGCCCGTGGGGCTGCAGGTTGCCGGCGGGGCCGATCGAGCTGACGCTGTTGAACAGGGCAACGGCGAAGTCGCGCAGGTTGGGTTCTGGGCTGTGGTAGCCGAACTTCTCGCCCACAACCCGCCAGAAGTGGCTGCTCAGCTGATGGCTGGCGTACAGGGCCTCGACCGGATCGTCGGCCTCGGAGTCGGACGGATCCAGCTGGCAGAACGCGTGCTGCAGCACCTTGTCGATGTCGGGCTGCTGCTTGGCCAGCACTGCGAGCATCTTCAGCCGCACGGCAGCTTCGTCGTCATTGGGACGCAACAGCTCCTTGAGCTTGGTGACCCGCTGGGTTGATCGGAAAAAGGCCTTGTGCTGCTGAGCCAACTCCTTGAACTCCAGCGTCAGCCCGGCAGTTTCGATGTCCAGAGACGCACGGTCGGCGCTGAACTCATGGCCGGCCAGGAGCAGATCGAGCAGCCAGTTGTCCGGCTCGGCCGGTTTGGCGCAGGGGAGATACAGCAGAAAGCGCTGATCGAGGGGGGCACGGCTGATCGCCACCTTGAGCGAAAACTCGTTGCCTTCCACCCGCCGCGTCGTGACGCCATCAACAACAACGCCATCAGGCTCGTAGGTATCGAACTCACCTGCCCACTCACCGCTGGGGTCGTACCAGAGCACGACGCGACGGCGGCTCAGGGCGGCGTTGAGGCTGTCGTGGATGCGGGTGGTGGTGGTGCTCATGCCGAGGGCCAGGGGTTGATCAGGGACAGATCGATGCCCTCGAAATCAGTG
>CAIZOZ010000391.1 GCA_903934745.1 uncultured cyanobacterium | reverse complement strand
TGGCCGCCCTCGGCCTCGAGCTGCGCCAGCTGGCCTGGCCGGCGGTGCAGGCCGGCTTTGCATCCTGCGGCCTGGCTCTGCTGCACCAGCCGCGCCACTTCGCGGCGGCCGAACGGCTGATTCCGATCCGCCGTCAGATCGGCAAGCGCCCACCGCTCGCCACCCTGGAGCTGCTCTGGAGCTGCTGCCTCGAAAGCGATCTGCAGGTGAGCGGCTTCGTGCACGCCCCCACCGAAGCCTTGGCCTGGCAGGCCCTGGAGGCTGTGGGGCAGGCGGAGGTGCTGATGATCAAGGGGCTGGAGGGGGGCGTCGATCTGCCCACCAGCCGGGTGGCGATCGCCGCCCATCGCCGCGCCGGGCAGGCGCTGCCGGAGCGGCTGCTCCTGCAGGCGCGGGATCACGGCCTGCGGGGGCCGGAGCTGGAGCTCACCAGCCTGGCGATCTGGCGTGACCAGGCCCTGGCGGCCCTGGTGGGCGACGGACCGCTGCGGGACAGCCTGCTCTGGAACGGCGGCTTCCAGCTCTGGCGGGCGGGGCTGGCCACCACATTGGCGGAGGGGCTGGAACAGGCCGAGGCGCTGCTGGTTGAGGGCGCGGTGGAGCGCTGGCGCCAGGCCTGCAGCGCCCGGCTGGAGCGGCCGCGGCGCTGCTTTGGCTTCGAGGCCGATTTCGTCGACGATCTGCGCTGCCTGCCGATGGCGGTGCGGCGCAAACTCGATCTGGCTGGGGTGAAGCTAAAACTGCAGCACTGGAGTGAGCTCGGCGACAGCGAGCGAGCCGGGCTGCTGGCCTGGGCCGACGACCCGGCCGCGATTGAGGCCCTGCGGGCCCAGCTGCTGGAGCGCACCGATCAACTGACAGCCGGTAGGGCGAAGGAGCTGCCACGGCCGTGCGGCGAAGCCTGGCAGCTGGCCGACCAACTGCCGCCGGTGCTGGTCGCATCCTGCGTCCAGCTGGGCCTGACGATCTCCATCACGAGCTGGGCCGAACTCGACGAACTGCAGCGCTTCGCCCTGGTGAAACTCAGTCACCCTGGGCATGAGCATCGCAATCTGCCGCGGGCCCTGGCCGAGTTCGGCCTGCTGGCGTCAAGCCCCTGATCACCACTTGCGATAGGGCAGAAACTTGCCATTCATCGTCACCACCACCCGATCGCCCCTGGGATCGTCCTGTTTGTCCACGGTGAGGGTGAAGTCGATGGCCGACATGATGCCGTCGCCGAACTTCTCCTGGATCACATCCTTGAGCGGCAGGCCGTAGACCTGCAGGATCTCGTGGAAGCGATACAGCAACGGATCGGTGGGGATCGCCGGATCGAGGGCTCCCTTGACGGGATAGGTGGTGAGCGCCGCGATCAAGGCCGGCCGCTCAGCCTGCGGCAGCTGCAGGGCGTCGAGCAAGGCCTCGGCCTGGTCCGCTGCGGCGCTGGCCTGGCCGTACAGGAGACTCGCCACCCATACCTCGTCCTGGCCCAGGCGTGCACCCAGATCAGCGAAGCTGAGACCGCTGCGGCGCTTGGCCTCCAGCAGGGCGGTGCTGTGGGCTGAAAAAGCCATGGAACGAACGCCAAATCCCCAGGACCCTACGAATCGGCAGGGCTCAGCCAGTCGGCTGGTGCCGCCCCAGGCCAGGGAGCCAATGCCGCTGCGCTGCTGCCTGCTCAGCGGCGGCGCCAGCCGGCGCATGGGCCGCGACAAGGCGCTGTTGCCCCACCCCGAGGGC
Organism: uncultured cyanobacterium; assembly: GCA_903934745.1. Lineage (GTDB taxonomy): Bacteria > Cyanobacteriota > Cyanobacteriia > PCC-6307 > Cyanobiaceae > Cyanobium. Next base: position 7,170 of record CAIZOZ010000391.1, on the reverse strand, counting down.
GGCACCTGGCTGGAGCGCAGCCTCGGGCTGCTGGCCCAGTTGGAGCGGCCGATCACGCTGCTGAGTCGCCATCCCGCCCATCTGGAGCTGGCCGCGGCCCTGCCGCAGATCACCCCGATCGCCGAGCCCGCCCCCTGGGAAGGCCCGCTGCTGGCGTTGCACCGCTTGATGCAGCGCTACCCGGAGCAGCGCCTGCTGCTCTGTCCGGTGGACATGCCGGAACTCCACCTGGTGGCGCTGCAGGAGCTGGCGGCGGCGGCGGCCCAGGAGCCCGAGGGGATCCACCTGGCCCACGATGGCTTGCGCCTGCAGCCGTTGCTGGGGGTCTATCCCAGTTCGATCCCCCTGCGCCAGCATCTGGCCGCCAGCATTGACGGCGGCGAGCGGCGGCTGCAGAGCTGGCTGGCTGCCCACCCCTTCAACCCGGTGCCGCTGGATCCCCGGGCGCTGCGCAACGTCAACTGCCTGAACGTCAACCGGCTGCAGCGCAATCAGCCCAGCGCCTGAACGGCGGCGTCACAACGCTGCAGCATCGCCTCGCGTTCTGCCAGCAGCAGCCCCCGCTCCTCGGGCAGCGGGAACGGGCCAAGGGCGAAGGATCAGGGGCGGTACACGGTGTCGTGGGAACCGATGTCGATCGGGATGATGTTCTGACCGTCGATCAACAACTCCAGGGTGATCCGCCAGGACAAATTGATCGACACCGAGTGCAAGCCACTCAGCTTGCCCCTGAGGGCATGGAGTCTCAACGACGGATGTCGAGGATTGGCCTCAAGCAGGAGCAGGGTTTTGCGATAGGGCTCCCTCAACTCGGAATGACGATGCAGGAAACGGGCAGCCCGACGGTTGTACCGCTCGGTGAACACCAGGGTCCAGCTCAAAGCTGCTCGGGCGTCATGGTGTCCAGGCGGGTCAGATGGGCCTCCACCGACTCCTCGCGAAACCGCCCTGCCGCAAGGTCAGCGCGGGTTTCCAGCAGGGCGACCTCCAGCTCGCAGTCCCGCAGTCGCTGGTATTCCGCCGCCTCCAGCACCACATAGCGCAGGTGGCCGCGCACGGAAACACCCACTTCCCGATCCTGCTCCAAGGCCTTGGCGATCGCACCGATGCCACCGGTCTTGAGCTCGTTGGAGGTGATCGCCTGCATGAGGACGCCAGAACGGCTTGTTAGGCGTACGCTACATCGCACGCTTCAGCGACTGCCCGCGAATCCCTAGCTTGCGCCCCATGGCTCAGGCCCCGCTCGACCGCCACAACCGGCCCCTCGGGGTGCTGCGGCTGTCACTGACGGCCCGCTGCAACCTGGCCTGCCCCTACTGCCTGCCGGATGGCCAGGAGCCCCCCGGCCTGCTGACCCTGGCGGAGCGGCTGCTGCTGGTGGAAACAGTGGTGGACCTCGGCGTCCACACCCTGCGGCTCACCGGCGGCGAACCGCTGCTGCACCCGGATCTGGAGGCGTTGATCCGCGCCCTGGCGCCCCTGCGCCAACGGCCAAAGGGCGATCGCCGCGGCCGGCTGCGCCAGATTGCCCTCACCAGCAACGGCACCCTGCTGAGCCTGGAGCGGGCCCGGGCCCTGCGCCAGGCGGGGCTGGAGCGGATCACCCTCAGCCTCGACGGCGCCGATGGCGCCAGCGTCGCCCGCATGGCGGGGCTGGCGCCATCGGCAGGGCGACCCACAACCGAGGGGCCCGCGGCCCTGGGACCGGGGGGTGCGGAGCTGGGAACGGAGGACGACACGAACAACACCAGCGCCCGCGGTGAAGCCCTGCTGGCCAGGGTGCTGGCCGCCATCGACCACGCCCGAGCGGCGGGCTTTGATCCGGCCGCCGGTGAGCTCAAGCTCAACGCCGTGATCACCCGCCACGGCAACGCCGACCAGCTGCTGCCCCTGGCTGCCCTGGCCCGGGAGCGGGGGCTGGAGCTGCGGTTGATCGAATACATGGATGTGGGCAACCGCAACGGCTGGGATCCCGCCCAGGTGATCTCCGCCCAGGAGATGGTGGCCCGCATCGGCGCCCGCTGGCCCTTGGAGCCCCTGGGCCGCGACTGCCATGGCACCGCCAGCCGCTGGCGCTATCGCGATGGCGGCGGCCTGCTGGCGGCGATCGCCTCGATCAGCGCGCCGTTCTGCGGCGATTGCAACCGGCTGCGCATCACGGCTGATGGCCTCGCCTACAGCTGCCTGTTCGCCGCCAGCGGCACGGATCTGCGGCCCTGGCTGCGGCCCCGTGTGGATCGGGACGGCCTGCTCGAGGCCCTCGGCGCCCTGTGGCAACAACGCACTGATCGCTACAGCGAGGAGCGAAGCCTCACCATCACGGCGACCACCAGCGGCTCGATGGCAACTCCTGGCTCGATGGCGAACCACGCCGAGATGGCCTACCTGGGGGGCTGAGGCCGCACCAGCACCGGTACCCGCTTGAAGGCCGGCGTGCCGCAGCGGGGATCGCGATCCCCCTTCATCAGCACATTGGCCTCGGGGAAGAACATCAGGGCGGCGCCGGCACAGATCTCGCCGGGGATGATCTCGATGTCGTCGAGGCGGCCCGCCTGCCCCTGCACCCGCACCCGCTGGTGGGCGAGAAGGCCACTGCGCTGCAGATCCTCCCGGTTCATCAGGATCGTCTGGCGATGGGGCATGCCCCGGTAGCTGTCGGCCTGCTTATAGACGACGGTGTTGTGTTGGCCGTAGCTGCGGGCGGTGATCAGGCTCAACACCAGGCCCGGGGGCTCCTGGTTGGCATCAGCTCCGGCCGCGGCGGCGGCGAACTCAGGATCGGGTTCGAAATGGCTCCGGTCCGGCAGGCTGAGCTGCGGCAGGGGCGTGATCGCCAGTTGGGCCCGGCCGCTGGGGGTGGGGAAGCGGGGCTCGTCAAAGAGCCGGCCCAGCACGCTGAACTCCTCGCCGCTGGCATCGATCTGGGCCAGGGGGCCGTAGCCGGGCACGGTGCGGGCGATCAGCTGGCGCACGTAGGTCGCCTCCTGCAGCCGGCGCCAGTCAATCGGCGCTTCGCCATGCACCCGGTGGGCCAGCTCGCCCAGGAACACCACCTCGCTGATCAGGTCGGCGTCAACCAGATGGCTGCTACCGGGTTCATTGAGCCGCACCCAGTTGTTGCCCGATTCCACCGTGGTGCGATGGGGGGTTTCGAAGCGGTTGAACACCGGCAGCAGCAAGGTCTGCCGCGCTCCCAGCCCATGGAAATGGCCGGTGTTGGGCTTGGTGGCCAGATAGATGATCGTGTCGATCCGGCCCAGGGCCTGGCCCGCCTGGGTGGCATCGGGATTGGCGCCGTAGAGATTGCCGCCCAGACACAGCAGCGTGTCCACCACTCCGGCCTCGGCCGCCTCGATCAGGGCGCGGGTGTCGTAGCCGGGCACCGGGCTGAGCGGCCGGCCCAGCAGCTCTTCGAGCGCCCGTTGCATCGGTTCGCGCAGGCTGGTGCTGACGCCCATCGAGCCGAAGCCCTGCACATTGGAGTGGCCGCGGATCGGCATCGTGCCGGCGCCGGGACGGCCGACATTGCCGGTGAGCACGGCCGTGTTGGCGATCGCCTGAACGTTGTCGCAGCCATTGATGTGGTGGGTGATGCCCATCGCCCAGGCGAACACCACGGCCGGGGCGGCGGCGATGCGCTCGGCCGCCAGCTCCAGCTCCTCGCGGCTGAGGCCGCAGCAAGCGCAGATCTCCTGCCAGGAGAGGCCGCGCAGTTGCTCAAGCAACGGCTCCCAGCCCTTGGCATGGGTGCGCACAAAGTCCATGGGCAGGCGATCCGCCTCCAGCAGTGCCTTCTGGAGGCCCAGGAACACGGCGGTGTCACTGCCGGGCAGGGGCTGCAGGAACAGCGAGGCGATCTCCGAACCCCGCAACATCGAACGGATCGGGAACGCCGGTGAACCGAAGCGCTGCAGGCCCACCTCCAGCACCGGATTGATCACGATCACGGTGCCGCCCCGCTGCCGCAGCCGGATCAGCTCATTCATCAGCCGCGGATGGTTGGCCGGCGCATTCGAGCCCACCAGCACGACGCAGTCGGCCTGCTGCAGGCTCTCGAGGCTGACATTGGAGGTGCCGGAGCCGAACACCTGGTGGAGCACGACGCTGGAGGCGGCATGACAGAGATCGGAGCAGTCGGCGAGGTTGTTGGAGCCCAGGGCCCGCAACAGCAGTTGCAGCAGCCAGGCGGCCTCATTCGAGGAGCGGCCGGAGCTGTAAGACGCGAGGCGCTGCGGCGGCACGCGGAAGGCCTGCTCCGTCAGCGCGAACACCTCGTCCCAGCCGATCGGCTCGTAGTGCTCGCGCCCCTGCCGCAGGATCAGCGGCCGCGACAGGCGACCCAGCTCATCGCATTCGGAGGAGCTGAGCTGCTGCAGCTCCGCCAGTGTGCGCCGATCAAACACCTGCTGCGGCACAGCGGGCTGCAGTTCGGCCACCACCGCCTCGACGCTCTTGAGACAGCGCTGCAGCGGTTCGCCCAGTTCGTCGCGGAAGCCGCCCTTCTGGCCGCCGGTGCCCCAGGCACAGGAGAGGCAGGCGCTCTGATGGCTGAGGGTCTGCCAGAGCCTGGGGCCGATACCGGAGAGGGTGGCCCGCGCCCAGCCATCGATCAGCGGCCAGCCACCACCGACCTTGGGTGTGACCCCAGCACCCGGGCTGGGGATCGGCTCGGCCCCGGCCGGTTCGGCCCCGGCCGGTTCGGCCCCGGCCGGGTAGGGAACAGTCGGGTCGGAAACGGTCGCGTCGGGAACAGCGGCGGCGGGATGGGCCATCGGCGTTCCTGGAAGCGAAAAGTCAGGCTAAGGGGAGCTGCTGCTGGCGGGCTGGCCGGCGCCTGGCAGCGGGCGATCAGGCCAGCAGGGGATCGAGCTGGCCCTGTCGCTCCAGCCGGTGCAGGTCATCACAGCCACCGACGTGCTGATCATCGATGAAGATCTGGGGCAGGGAGCGGGAGCCGCCGGTGCCGCGCTGCACCATCGCCTGGCGGGCGCGATCATCGCCGTCGATCGCGTATTCGGTGTAAGCGACTGCCTTGCGATCGAGGAGTTGCTTGGCGCGGATGCAGAAGGGACAGGACGTCCAGACGTAGATCTCAACCTTGGCCATGGCGGAACAGCTGGGGGATGGGGAGTAGTGGCCCGCAGCGGCGGACCAGAGGAGAGCGTCAGTATGGCGAGCCGCCACCGGCGACCGACTCGTCGCGGCGGGCCTTCGGCTGGCTGGCCCGGTTCAGGGCGCCTCCCTCAGCCGCGGCAGCAGCTGCACCAGGTTGCAGGGACGGGTGCTGGCATCCAGCTGGGCGCGGATCAGCCGATCCCAGGCGGTGCAGACGGCATCGAGCGAGCCGGGCAGCACGAAGATCACCGTGCCATTGGCGACGCCAGCCAGGCAGCGGCTCTGCAGGCTGCTGGTGCCGATCGTTTCGAACGACAGCACCCGGAACAGTTCGCCGAAGCCCTCGATTGTCTTGTCCAGCAGCGGTGCCACCGCCTCGGGGCTGCCATCGCGGCCGGTGAGGCCGGTGCCACCGGAGCTGATCACCACCTGCACGGCCGGATCGGCGATCCAGCGACTCACTTCGGCCCGGATGCGATAGCGGTCATCGGGCACCAGGCGCCGCTCCACCAGCCCATGGCCGGCGGCTTCCAGGCGCTGCTGCAAGGCCTCACCCGAGGTGTCATCCGTCAGAGTGCGCGTGTCCGACACCGTGAGCAGGGCGATGGCGAGGCTCACAGGCAGGACTCAGGCGTTTGGGGCATTCTGAGTGGCGGAGCCAGGCGCTCCCTAGCGATCACTCCGCCCGAACCCTGCAGCTGCAACCCATGGCCGTCTCCGCTGATCCGGCATCGCCAGTCCAGGTGCGCCTGTTCGCCAGTTTGCGTGAAGCGACGGGCTGGAGCGAGCAACTGGTCGAGCTGGCCGCAACCGCCAAGGGAGCCAACCCTGCTGGCCCAACACCTGAGCAGCTCTGGCGGCAGCTGGGTCTGCAGCCCGCCACTCCCCCGGCCGGCGTGCGCGTGGCCATCAATCAGCAGTTCGCCGCCTGGGACGCAAGCCTGGTTGCTGGCGATGAGCTGGCCTTCCTGCCGCCGATCAGTGGTGGCTAATGCGATGTTGGCAATCCAGCTGGAAGCGGAGTCGTTCGAGCCGCTGCAGGCCCTGGCCGAGTGGCATCAATGGCTGGCTGCAGAGCTGGGATTACGGCCAGCGGCCGAGAGTCATTTCCTGGGCCGAGTGCGCCCCAGCGGCGCCCACGACGCGCTCCTCACAGCTCTGGAGCTGGAGCACTACCCCGGCATGACCGAGACCTGCATCGCCTCCCTGGCGGCCGCCGCCGCGGGCCGGCACGGGGCGACGGCAGTGCTGGTGCGACATCGGATCGGTCTGGTGTTGCCGGGAGACGCCATCGTGCTGGTGGCGGTAGCGGCCGATCGCCGCGGCCCGGCCCAGCGCTGCTGCCAGGAGCTGCTGGAGGCCCTCAAGCACGAAGCCCCCTTCTGGAAACGGGAATGGAGCCAGGGGGTGGGCAGATGGATCACGGGCAATACGCCTCTATGAAGCTCGGGTCCAGGCAGAAGCGCACGATTGATCAACCCCAACTGTGTCTGTGCCACATTCATCGGGCAGAACAACAAGGGAGAGACGGCCATGCACATGGTGGCGAATTTTTGGCCCGGGGCGACGCTGGAACAATTCCAGGTGGAACTAGCCCAGCTGGAGGGCAAGGAGCAACCTCAGGCCCAGCTTCTGCGCACGGTGGCCGAGGTGGACGGGGGGCTGATGATCGTGTCCCTGTGGGAGGGACAAGCGCAATACGACAGCTGGGCTGAAGCCACCCTCTTGCCCCAGATCGATCTTCCAGGAGGCATGGAGGGTCGCCCAGAACAACGCAAAGGACTGGTGGTGGATCACTACTCCGTGCTGCCGGCCAGCTGAGTGGTGATCAGGCTGCCGTCGCGGTAGCGGCCGGCGCGCGGCTCAGGAGATCGGCAACCGCAGCGGCTGGGCCCCCAGCTCCGTGCCCGCCCCCAGCGCCGCCGGGATCTCCAGCAGCAGATCCGCCCCCTGCAGCGAGCCGATGCGCGAGGAGGCCTGGAACCCTGCCACCCAGGCCAGTAGCCCGCCATCGGCTGCCGCAGCGGCGGCCGATCGCCGCGGCCCAGCCCAGCG
>CAIZOZ010000390.1 GCA_903934745.1 uncultured cyanobacterium | reverse complement strand
TGGCCTGGCTGGAAGCGCTGATCCGGGAAGCCGATGCCAGGGCCTCCCGCCGCTGGCAACTGCCCACAAGTAATTGATCCTCAACCGAACAATGCAATTCAACCTCCGGCTCCGGTCCGTTCTGCCCACCTTTGTCCCTGCAAGATTTGTGGATGTGGGCCACAGCACCGTGCGCGATGCCCAGAGCGGCAAGACGATGGTGATCGTCGATTCCGTGCAATCGATCGCCAACCACCTGGAGGCCACGATCGTCGCGCAGCCAGGGAAGGTGATCGCCGGGCTGGAGGCTATGCCGTTCCTGCGGCTCACGATCACTGATCCCCATGGCCGCACCCGCGTGACGAGCAGCCTGGAGCTGCCGCACCGGCTCGCCTCCGGGTGGTTCTGCCGCTCGGCCAATCTCAAGCCGTTTCAGCAGGAACTAGCCGGGCGGATCCTCGATGACGGCATCGCGGCGGCGACCTTCCACTACTGCCCCAATTCGCTGCTGCACGGCGTCTTTTACAGCCAGCTGGCGGGCCTCGATCCCAATGTGGCCAAGACTCCGCGCCTGCTCACCGCTGAGGTGGTGGCCCGTGGTGCCCAGTCGGTAGCCGATGGCGGCGTGGCGAAGGATCCTCTGTTCCCGTCCGGCGATGGATTCGATGTTGAGGGCCTGGTGGGCGAAAAGGCCACCGCAGCGGAGGTGGGCGCCGGCTTCATTCCGTTCCGCCATCAGGCGTTCATCGCCGAGGAGATCGAGCTGGCGGTATACCTGGCGGAAGGGCGCATTGAACGGCTGCCCCTCCCCGATCCGGCCCGCGAGGTGCTTACCCTGCTGGCCCGCCTGAAGCTGGCTCGGTTGCTGGCGGCGCCGCTGGATTTGCGGGCCCACTGCATCTTCCAGGCGGAGCAGGTGCCGGCGGAACTGAGCGATTCCGCGGGCCTGCTCAAGGCTTTGCAGGAGAGGCTGGTTGCCTGCCGCAGCCTGGGGCTGCTGGCCGATCCTGCGGTCACGGAGTTTGCCCTGACCCTCGGCGCCGCCAAGGAGAAGGCCAAGAAGGGCAAGGCCGCTGCCGTGGTTGCCGCGGCAGCCTCTGAGGAGGAGAGCTGATGGCCACCACCATCCGCATCACCCTGCTGTCGGGCCGCTATGGCGCGACCCCCTGGGGCCGCAGCGAACATGAGGGCCAGGTGGAGTATCCACCCTCACCCTGGCGCCTGCTGAGAGCGGTGCTCAATGGTGCCTTTGCTCTCTCCGGGACACCCGGCCAGCTGCCGGAAGGCACCGAGGCGCTGATCGCCTTGCTGGCCCAGGAGCCACCGAACTATCACCTGCCTTATGGCGAGTTCGGCCAGATCCGGGGTTTCCGGCCTGTGTACGGCAATGAGCCGGTGCCACCACTCGACACCTTCGGGGGCGGCTACAGCCAGGCCAAGGGAAAGCGGCGCTCCTTCATCGATTCCTTCCTGGAGCTAGGCCAGGGCGCCACGCTGCACGTGAGCTGGCCGGTGGATCTCGATGCTGAGCAGGAGCGGCTGTTGTGTGCCTGCCTGGCGGGCCTGAGCTATCTGGGCCGGGCGGAGTATCCAGCGATCTGGCAGGTGGTGCCGACCATGCCGTCGGCCAACTGCATGCCTGATCCAACCGGCACCCTCTCGGTGCTCAGCTGCGGTGGTGAAGCTGTGCTGGAGGGCCTGCAGATGAACGCTCAACAGGGGCGGCAGGAGGGCCGCCAGAACCTGCCGGG
>CAIZOZ010000389.1 GCA_903934745.1 uncultured cyanobacterium | reverse complement strand
TGGTCGAACTGGAAATGCGCGAGCTGCTCGACAAATACGACTTCCCCGGCGATGACATCCCCGTGGTGGCCGGCTCCGCCCTCAAGGCTTTGGAGTACATCCAGGCCGGTAAGAAAGCCGTTCGTGGCGAAAATGAGTGGGTCGACAAGATCCTCGATCTGATGGACGCCGTGGATGCGTCGATTCCCGAGCCTTTGCGCGAAATCGACAAGCCCTTCCTGATGGCCATCGAAGACGTGTTTTCGATCACCGGTCGCGGCACCGTGGCCACCGGCCGGATCGAGCGCGGCAAGGTGAAAGTGGGTGAAACCGTGCAGATCGTGGGGATCAAGGACACCCGCGAAACCACGGTGACCGGCGTGGAAATGTTCCGCAAGCAGCTTGAAGAAGGCATGGCCGGCGACAACGCCGGTCTGCTGCTGCGCGGCATCCAGAAGGAGGATATCGAGCGTGGCATGGTGCTGGTGAAGCCCAACTCCATCAAGCCCCACACCAAGTTCGAAGGCGAAATCTATGTTCTGAAGAAGGAAGAAGGCGGCCGCCACACCCCCTTCTTCGCTGGCTACCGCCCGCAGTTCTACATCCGCACCACGGATGTGACCGGCCAGATCACCGCTTTCACCTCCTCCGACGGCACGGACGTGGAAATGGTGATGCCCGGTGACAACATCAAGATGAGCGCCCAGCTGATCTGCCCGGTCGCCATCGAGCAAGGCATGCGCTTCGCCATCCGCGAAGGCGGTCGCACCATCGGTGCCGGCGTGGTGTCCAAGATCGTCGAGTGATCCGCTTCCGGTGAGCTCCCTGATCTAAGTTCAAGGGGTGGGATCCAATCGGACTTCCACCCCGTTTCCCAAGGCTCCATCCGGCCTTGAGCACCTCGACAACCGGGCACCCCGGCTCGAATCTCCACCCTTGAGCAGCCCGGCCCCGTGCCACCGGCTTCCTCACCCTGCGCGGTCACCACCGCGCCCCTTTCGCATTTCGCCATGTCCACCGCCATCGCTCAGCAGAAGATCCGCATCCGCCTGAAGGCGTTTGATCGCCGCATGCTGGATCTGTCCTGCGAAAAGATCATTGAAACCGCCGATCACACGGCCGCCACGGCCATCGGCCCGATTCCCTTGCCCACCAAACGCAAGATCTACTGCGTGCTGCGTTCGCCCCACGTGGACAAAGATTCCCGTGAGCACTTCGAAACCCGCACCCATCGCCGGATCATCGACATTTACAGCCCCAGCGCCAAAACCATCGACGCCCTGATGAAGCTGGACCTGCCCAGTGGCGTCGACATCGAAGTCAAGCTCTGAGCCTCGGACCTGCTGCCGCCCCGACGGCTGCGGCAGCTTGCTCAATCCTGGCCAGCAGGCGTGCTCCAACGGAGAACCCTTCTACCCCTTGCACCCCTGTCCCGCATCTGCCGGGGCAGGGGTGTTCTTTCTAGGATTCGCCCCACCCTCGACGCCGACTCGTTGCGTTCCCTGATCCACTCTTCCCATCCCTGCGGCCATCCAGGCCTGCTCACCCGTGCCGCCAGCGGCACCTTGGTGGCGTGAGCGAGCTCGCTGTGCGGGAACTGCCCCTGTTCCCCCTGCCCGATGTAGTGCTGTTCCCCCAGGAGGTGTTGCCCCTGCACATCTTTGAGCCGCGCTATCGCATGATGCTGCGCACCGTGATGGCCGAAGATCGCCGCTTCGGTGTGGTGCGCTGGGACCCCCAGGATCAGCAGATGGCTGATGTGGGCTGCTGCGCCGAAATCCTGCACTGCCAGGACCAGGAGGACAACCGCAGCAACATCGTGACGATGGGCCAGCAGCGCTTCCGGGTGCTCGACATCGTGCGTGATGCCCCCTTCCGGGTTGGCCTGGTGAGCTGGATCGAAGACGAAGTGAGCGATAGCCACGACGCACTCGAAACCCTCACCACCGACGTTTCGCGGGCCCTGCGGGATGTGGTGGAACTAACCGGCAAATTGATCGGCAAACCTGCCTCCTTGCCGGCTGATCTGCCTGATCTGCCGCGGGAGCTGTCCTTCTGGATCGGCGCCCATCTGGGTGGACCGGTGGCCGACCATCAGCAGGCCCTGCTTGAGATCACCGACACCGGCGAGCGGCTGCGCCAGGAGTACGAGCTGCTCGACCAGACCCGCCGCCAATTGGCGGCTCGCACCGTGCTCAAGGACACCTTCAGCACCCTGGATGAAGGCAACCTGGAGGGCAGGGAGTGAGCCTGGGTGCCATCCCGCCGAGCTGGCTGCTGCTGGCCCTGCTGCTATTCGGGCTGGCCCTGGTGGCCTTGGCCCTCTGGCTGCGGCGTAACCGCCGATTCGTCGGCACCAGCACCGTGGCCGAGGCCTACGACCGCTGGACTGAAGACAGGCTGCTGGAGCGTCTCTGGGGTGACCATGTGCACCTGGGCCACTACGGCGATCCAGCCGGCCGCCGCGACTTTCGCGCCGCCAAGGTGGCCTTTGTCCATGAACTGATCCGCTGGAGTGGACTTGATCAATTGCCGCCCGGCTCCAGGGTGCTGGATGTGGGCTGCGGCATCGGTGGCAGCGCCCGCATTCTCGCCCGCGACTATGGCTTTGAGGTGCTGGCCATCAGCATCAGCCCTGGCCAGATCCAACGCGCCCAGGACCTCACCCCCGCGGCCCTCGGCCATTGCCGCTTCGCTGTGATGGATGCCCTGGACCTGGACCTGCCGGATGGCAGCGACAGCAATGGCTTCGATGCCGTCTGGAGCGTGGAGGCCGGCCCCCACATGCCCGACAAGCAGCGCTACGCCGATGAACTGCTGCGGGTGCTGAGGCCCGGCGGCCTGCTGGCGGTGGCTGACTGGAACCGCCGCGATCCGAGCGATGGCGCCATGAACCGCCAGGAGCGCTGGGTGATGCGCCAGCTCCTCGACCAATGGGCCCACCCGGAATTCGCCAGCATTCGCTCTTTGAAGCAAAACCTGGAGCAAAGCCCCTGGAGCGACGGCCTCCAGGTGGAAACCGGCGACTGGACGAGCGCCACCTTGCCCTCCTGGTTCGACTCAATTCTGGAGGGTGTACGGCGCCCCGCCGCTGTGCTCGGGCTGGGTCCCTCGGCCGTGCTGCAGGGCCTGAGGGAAACGCCGACCCTGCTGCTGATGGACTGGGCCTTTCGCCGCGGCCTGATGCAATTCGGGGTGTTCCGGGGTCGCAAACCGGGG